>CAJXZM010000065.1 GCA_913063125.1 uncultured Gammaproteobacteria bacterium
AACCGCTGTGCCTTTGAAATACGTCGCTTCCGTTACCAGTCCTTTTGGTAATCGTACATCCTGTCTTGCATCCGTGTCGCTCTCATTCCATGAGCGATATTCAATCCTTGAACCATCCGTTCCTAAAGCAATCTCTTACTTTTGGGTTTCCTTCCCGACTCCATCCTGGAGCGGTTAGTATTCCCTTACCCGTTACGTTCCTTGTGGCATCTGTGCGTTTCACATCCTTTATGAAACATTCTCTTCCTGAGTGACGCTATCTTATTCAATTGGACCTCTGCCGAACAGAGGTTATCTCTTAACCTTTTGTAGGACATATCCTACAAAAGGTTAATGTCTAATATAAATGAAGAAAGCCCTTACCTTGGGATTCTTCTGAAAGCACAGAAAACTGTGGGCTATGCTAATATCGCATAACCTACGAAATGTTAAAATTAATACACTATGCTAATTCCAGCGCCGCAGAAGTGAAACAGATAATGACTAGCCCAGAGAACTAATCCAATACACAAAATGCAGAACAAGAGATTGAAAGCGCATTGGCTCTCATTTCCAGTAATCGTGATTTCAAAGTGCTTAAAAGGGTACCTGAGCAACGATCCCTTGAGATGGCGAATACTGGCAGCCACCTATTTACGGCGGCTATTATTGATTTAGAGACTTTGGGCCTAGACCCTACGCTTCACCCTATTATTGAGCTGGGAATGCTAGTGTTTAACTTTTCTTCTACGGAAGGGGTTCTGGATGTTGTTGAAACCTACAATGGACTACAAGACCCTGGTGTTCCGATTCCTGCAGAAATAACCACGATTACGGGCATTACGAGTGAGGATGTTGTTGGGCAAACAATCGACTGGCCATTGGTCGAACAATATTTGCAGCGTACGGATCTCGTTATCTGTCACAACGCTTCTTTCGATAGAAATCACCTCGAAATGCAGGCACCGCCGATTATTGAAGATATTGTTAAAAACATGGACTTTGGGTGCTCGCTCAAAGATGTTGATTGGCGCTCTCGCGGTTATGAGTCCAGCAAACTTGAGTTCCTGAACTTTAAAGCGGGATATTTTTACGAAGGCCATCGCGCGTTAGTAGATTGCTGGGCAACGTTAAATGTTCTTGTGGTTGAAGAAGGCGCTTTTGACGAATTAAAAGCCTCAGTTCGAAAACGAGGCGTATTGATCTGTGCATTGAATTCAAGTTTTGACACAAAGGACCAGCTAAAGGACAGAGGCTACCGCTGGTCAGATGGCACAGGGACGTTACCCAAGGCATGGTGGACCACCGTAGACGAAACCAGTTTGGAGGATGAGAAATTGTGGCTGGACGAGGTTATCTATAAATCAAAGAGTGCGTCTTCTAAATTGCCAAATAAAGTTATTACTGCTCGCTCACGCTATTCACGTAGAGCACAGACGTTCGATTGATCACCGGATGTCAGACTATTCTATTCCTGCAAACGACCCCAGAGCGATAGCGGTTGCACTTGGCCTAGCGTAAACATGTAAAAACCCAAAACCCTATTTTATATCACCTAGGGTTCTGGGTACCGTCGCTATTGGTATGCGACAAAATCGTATTTCTTCACTCAGTGTTAGCTCTCAAATTCTTCTTCTTCAGTATCAAGCACTTCATCAGAATCAGATACATCGTCGCGTAGACTTTCCCGGCTAGCTTTGAGCACTCCCTTGCGTTTTTCCAAAGCAGCATCAAGCTTTTTAACCGACTGCTGAATAGCCACATACAGATCCTTATCAACTGCAGTAACGCTAATAGAGGCACCGTGGTACTGTGTTGCCACTTCAATGCTTTGCCTGCTTCCGTCTACTTTAACAATGACATCCAGCTTTTGAATATCTGGGTTATGAGAACAGACTCTCCCCATCTTACTTTCAATCACCTCACGAATGGAATCAGTGATATCAATGTGATGACCTGAAATATTTATGTTCATTCTACCGCCTTAAAAATAATCAATTGAAAGATTTTAACCCCACAGTCATATATTACCTTGGTGCATTCTTCGAATTTTCAAGACATATGTCTTCTGCTTTTCCGCTCCACTCGAAAATACCTTAACAATAGCACCTATTAATATACTCTATATCGACATGAATTTACCCAGCCCAGATGCTGCTCAGCAGTAGGGCTCACGGTGTATGGCCGCGAAGTGCCATTAATATGCCAATACCCACCCTTTTTTCTAATCGTCATTTCGTAGTTTTCACTAAGCTGGTTTTTAATGCCATTTACACCAACTTTGTCCCAAACTCCTGTTCGATTTCTCGGCAACTTTCATTCTCAAAAATAGCGAGGAAGAGTTTGAAATTAATTGAGAATTTTGCCCAATCTATACCAGTGCCTTTCTCAAAATACTTTCAACTTGACACCCATACTTTCAAAGCCCCTTGCCAACTTATACTTTGACAAGAATGAAAGCCCTGCAAATCCAATCCTTTCAGGAACACCCGAACTAAAGGTAAATATGAAATCGCCGCCCCTACCAAGCTCTATTGATTTGATAGAGCGAACATTTCTTTCTTTCACCAACATTCCGCCAAAATTATAGATCTTTAGCTTATCTTTCTCGAGTAATATTTTAGATGAAAAATAGTTGATTATTAGGGCTACACCAACGACAAAGTAGATTAGAGAGAAAACTAAACGCTCCAATCTGCCATCATAAGCAGCAACTAGGCATGCGAAAAAGAATAGCATTGCGGAAAAAACATACATTTTATTATCATACTTCAACTCCATATTCCCTCTCCCTAAATCCATTTATAGTAAATCGAAAATCTCTTATGGCTCAATAACGAAATGATCAGTGAATTGGAATGCCTAGTTAATAGGCCAGTGCTTGATTTAGTTGCGATATGCAACCTGTACTTTAATGCTTGTAGTTTAATCTGACTAAGCAAGACAAATCATCTGATTATTTTGAGGGGGTTACCTTTGATCCCTACGCCAAATTACTAGCCGAATTAGCCTTATCATAATCTTCAGATATTTTGGTGGCTTCTATAAAAGCGTCTTCACTATCAAAAACTATGTAATCGACAACTCTATCCCATGCTATGGCAGCAGTGAAGCTTTCAGCCCAATCGGATTTTGTAGCGCCTTTCGGAATTTTTCCAACGACAAAAAGACGCCCACCTTGATATTCAAACATAGGATTACTTAGGTCATTGCAAGCATCTTCATTTTTAAGTGAAAAGCTCACACACTTCCCTGAAAAATCTGGAAATTTTAGTTCATTAGTTTCAGCCATTACATATGTCCCTATTCTGGTATATCAATTTAACGCCAATATCACTCAAAAAGATTAGCGATCGGAGTATCTTTCAGATGAATATCCTTGCTATAGCGAGGATATTCCGAGGTCTTAACGCTGCACGCAAGGTTACACATTGGTATATATGTATTTGAACAAATAAAAGGAAAAAACAAGAATCATTAAAAATCCAATTATCTTGTCTTTCTTTCTGATTTTAACTAAATCTTCTTGTGATTTTTCCGAATCCTTTTTTAGAGTTATCAATCCAAAGCCAACTAACAAACTATGAATTCCGATAATTGAAGAAACTAAAACTATGATTAAACTTTGATTCATTTTACACCTTAATAAATTTTATAATAAACACTTATAGCTATAGTAATAAAATATAACGCCACTGCACAACTGAGCATTATGGAAGGGTGAAAATGTGTTATACCGTAGCGACAACACATTTTGGCCCTGGAATAACCCGCTTGCTGCGCCTCGTTAGAGGAACAGTACTAGCACCTGTTCATTGCCCTTGTTGCAGAAAATTGGTGATTTTGCAATATGGAATTTTAAATATCTAGTATTTTATAGTCAATATATACGTTCATCCCATTCGGACTTTTCACATGAGATATCAAGTACTGAGTGAGACTCTTTTTTTGGAAATATGCATAACTGTCTTTCTCAGCCTTTATCTCAAAGTCAGTATTTTTCTTATGCTTATTATAATTTTCAATTACCCCCGAAGACGACCCATCAATTATTTCCCGCTGAACAATATGGAGTTGTTTTTGATCACTAAAATAGGTATAGGAAATTATGTAAACCCTATTTTCATCTACAACATTAAGATCAAATATTTGGGTACTTGACTTTCCAAATTTGCTTGAGGTTATAGTCTTGTTGGTGCCCCAGCTTGCGTACCATGCTTTATTTAAAGTGTGCTTAAAGGTGTTAAAGATTGAATCTTTTTTCTCTTTTGAAATGGACGTCAATCCAAGGTTTTCTAATAGCGCATTAAGAACATTATTTTTGTCCTTATCAATAGTCCCAGATTCACTAATTGCTTGAAGGGACACCGAGACAAACATACAAACTATAAATACTATTTTTTTCATCATTCTTCCTTAAATGGTGTAGGTTAAACATAAATTTTTCACTTTCGAAAAGGGTCACATTGTAATAACGCCCAGTGATAACAGGATTTTAAACATTTTGTTGTTTGCCAGAGAGAAAAATGATTAATTCTAGACCCCTTTCTCCAACAGGGAGGTAATAGCAGCATTAACTACTGAATTTATTCGTTTATTAAACGCATCACTCGCTTGGCTTAATAGGGGCAAGGTAAGAGTCATTGTAACAACTGAACCGCCAACACCAATACTGAAGTGTTGTGTCCGCTTAGTAGGTGTTTCAATAATTCGCTCTACCAAGATTGCTTTTTCTCCGACAGATTTCGCAACTTGCCCCTGCTGTTCTGCCATTCTTTTGACTGCAAAAGCACCAAAACCATCAGCTTTTCGCTTTCCTTTACTTGGAATCCGGGACATTTCTATTACATACTCCCCCTTCCCATCAAAGGTAGCAATAAATCCCTCTTGGCTTTTATTGATGACTTTTGTATACGAGGGTAACTCGACTAAAAGCAATCCTGAGCCGAATTCAATTTCAACGCCTTTGGCGTAAGATTTACTAGGTATACACAGAACTAGAAGTAATAAAAATGTGATTTTATTCATGATCTCTCCTTGATATTTTATAACGCTCTACTCTGTAGAAATTTAGGAGCGCCAGCGAGTATATTTTCCGTAGCAGCACCTTGTTAGATTTGGTTTCAGAACCAATCATGTGATGGATAATCGCCACCAATTGATTTAGCCATAATATCATCAACTATCTTGAATGACTTTCTACTATTGGTCATAACAATTACAGCAACTTTTTATACTGAATACGCTATGACATAATGTTTAAAACCTGCCTTGCTACACCAATGCCAGAATGACTCGTGTAGAAAGGTATCTTGTATGCCCCATCCAGCCCCTACCTCACACCTTTGGCCACGACAACCCTTAAGAGAATCAACAATTTAGATTGGTAAATTACCATTAGTCTACCATCCATTTTGGTACTCACGAGACCTGCAGCTTTCAATTCGGGAAAAAACACATGTAACTATACACAATCAGTTAACATCGAGGATAGATGTTTATGAAAAAATCGCCGCTTATAGAATCAGTAAGATATGAATTAGGAACTCGCCGCTACAATACACAAACAGAAAAAACTTATCTTTGTTGGATATCTCATTTTATTTTCGTCAATAACAAACAACACCCTAAAAAATGTCCAACCCTGAAATGGAACAATTCTTGAACACGAGATAGTCGATTTAAAATACAGCTTATCCAGAAAAGCAACTACCGACGGTACTCTCGCCAACGGAGGTTGCCGCCATTCTCAGCAACCTCCGCGGCAAGTACTGGCTGATTACTGCGCTACTGAATGGCTCTGGTTTAAGAATTAGTGTAGCGCTATCTTTACGTATTAAGGCACCACATTCATCCCAGCACATACTCTAAGTATCTTCGCCAAGCAGTACTAATGACAGGTTATTTCATTACACTATTCTGGCTCTTGCGCTGAAAACCTAAACCAACGCATCCAAGCAGAAAAAGCGCAATGGAATCCGGTTCAGGTACTGAAGTTACGCTAATGGCATCAAAAATATTACCTGTCGTATCACGTCCGCCGTCTAGCGATGTAAATGTTAACGTTGATAGCGCAGATGTCGCCGAAAAACTATAGCTATATTCTGTCCACGTGCCCCAAGCCTGGTTAAATATACTATCCGTCAGGCCTGCTACTGAGATCATGAAGGCTTCATCTGAATTCGCGTGGCGCTTACGTCCAGCAAAAAAAAGCTCGTATTCCTGACCAACAACCGTTTCAAAAGATTGATAGATTGAAAATATACCGCCCGCGCTCGCAGGGTGAGCATTTAATTCCAATACATTGTTCCCATCATAAGCAGGAACGATAAAATCGTTAGTCCAAACTTCCATGTTCTGACTGGCTTCCCAGCTAGGCAGAGAAGAATATATTTGCCAAGAGGAAGAAGAACCGTAGCCGCCGATAGCCGTACTCCCGGCAATGTTTTCGAAACTGCCGTTTTCAATCAATGTTGCGTGTGCAGTGGTAGAAATAATCGCTGTTAAAAGTGTGGCACTTACTAATTTTCTGAAAATCTTCATACAAACCTCAAGAAGAAAAAGTGTCAATGTCAGCGAAGTTTGGACGCTTGCATAGGGACATGTGAATGAATCGGCAAGCAGTATAACAGCGTGAAACAGCTCACAAATTGAACAATTGTATGGTTATTGGCACGGTTTTGTAGCATTCAGTAACATCACGTAAAAAGCCTGATGCCATGCCTTAGCGGTTTCGGCAGGTAGCCTCCAAACCTTTGGGCAACTCTACAAAACCGGGACTAGCACCACTAATTTCAATAACCCCCTGTTTTTAATGAAAAATATTGGAACAACACCCTACCTATTGAACCCCAAAAAAGTAATCTAATAGACTGTTAATTTTCACTATGCTGGGTGAAGCTCTTTGAACCTGAGCCGATACAAGCAGATATCGTTAAAACTGGGAAACGTTCGAGCCTTTCTATGCCTAACGGGCTTGAAAACTAATCTGAATTTTGCTCGAAGCATATGCAGGAGTCGTCGATTTATATAACCTGGGGCTCAAATATAATACTCGCTCAGTACCTAGAGGAATCCTGGGATTATTGTTTATTAGCCCTACTGCTGATCTAAGTTAGGACTGCATAATAGAAGCATTGTATGTGCTTATCCAATAGCCATAATCTACCACAGAATGTGCAAACAAGAAGCTATGTGACTAGCCCCTGAGGTTTTTTGGTGTATTATGCGCGCAGTGCAACAGCCAAGGAGATAGGCATGTTTAGAAAAAAATGTAGCCATAGAATCAGAAGCCCCATAAAAAACAGAATACGTTGTAATAAAATGGGGAAGTTTTTACCGTTATACTGCCTTTTACTACATGTCCTTTTTTTAATTTCCTGCGGCGCACAACACGATGAAGTTGTTAACGCTGAAATTAAAAATCTTGCCTATCTTAACTGTGGAGGCTTCTCATCGGGTGAGACAGGGTATGTAGATACTGATAATAATTTCATTGATTATGAGCCAGGTGCAGAGATATTGTCATTGGAAGCCCTGAAGGTGAAATTTGATCCTTCAACTGTGTATGGACGCCGGACTTTCATGAGTTTTAGCAAATCTGAAAAAATGATGGCTATCATGAATTTTGAGACACCTGAAGAACTGGCCCTAGATATATTCGAACAGTCTATGGAAAGATTGAACGGTTACAATATTGAACAATTAAGAGGTTTCTCTGGCTTTACACGCGGAAGAATACTGAATCATTTAATAGCGACTCCGTACTTCGATTCAGAGTTTGATCGTTGGCTCTGGAGTAATGAGGAACAATATCGAAAAGATGCTATCTACAAAGTTTTGCAGGGTGCAGATACACAGATTGGCTGGTGGTTAACTTTTGAGAATTTAGGTGAAATACGTGGAACGACATTCGTCTCTGAACCGGATGAAACTTCAAATCGAAAAAGAACCGCTTCAAATATAAATTTAAATTGTAGAATAGTGCGTAGTATTTTTTCAGACAACGAACGCTGGTTATCATTGCTCAAATATGTTCAAGGACTTAACAGAGGCAGAAATGCAACAGCAATTTCGATTAATAATACGCTTAGTTACACTGTCAAAGCTACCTTGATTCACGATGCGACTAGTCTTCACTCGGACCCATTCACATTTACCTTAGAACCCGGAAAAACCTTCAACGTTGGAGGCTCACCCGGTATTTATTTAGAGGAATCGCCTCATTTTAACCGGAACGTCATTCGTATTGAAATCAATTCCAAAAATGGATGTAATAAATCCATCGAGCGTGATGAGTTGGCGTCTTATATAGATACTTATTCTAGAATAGTACATCACGAGAGCTATAGCATGAACCATACAGGTTATGAAGTCAGTCTAGAAAGGCTTTGTGCATCCGCAAGTGTCGTTTTGGGTTGATAATTCTGACCTTTTTGAAGCCTAACATCGGACGAGTAATCAACTTTACTCGCCGGTGATTTTGTTCCACAATATCACTGAAGACAGCCCCCCCCCCTTTTTAGTTGACTCGTTAGGCAGCACTAGGCTGCAGAAGCGTCGAAAGTTATATCAGATAACTCTGAGTCGAATTGATCACTACCACGGTCATGTTCTGGTTTATATAACTGTTTTTTCCATTTTTCAATGAGATGGCTATCGTCTCTATCCCAAGGGTGGAACCCCGGTTTAAAGAACTGCATATAAGGTTTTCTGATACTAGAAATCAAACCTTTGTTGCCGAACATAAAAGAATAAAACCCGCGAATATCTTTAATACCTGGAACGGTTCGAGTCCACCACAATAACGCGATCATGTAGGCGCTAAGTCTTGCAACAAACATCACAGTGCCAATTCGCATTGCACTGTGCAACGTTTTTTCGCTACCCTCACACTCTTTATACACGTCAAAAGCAACGGCTTTATGCTCAATTTCTTCAACCGCGTGCCAATATAGAAGATCTTGGACTGAGCTGTCCAACGAGTCTAATACTTCTGGATTCGTTAACATATGCTCAGCCATAATTGCGGTTAAATGTTCCATTGCAACAGTGATTGCTAGTCTTACTTTTGGATTGCTTCTCCGCCCACCTGAAACCATACGTTTAATGTCCCGCTCCAAATGATTCTCAAGCTTAACTGCATCTAAACCAAGCGTCCTCAGGTGCTCATTAATGCGTTTATGTTGATAACTGTGATGCCCTTCTTGTCCAATAAAACCCTTTATTTGTTCCAGTAGTGTTTTGTCAGTTATTTTGTCACGATATAGGCGAACTGATTCAATAAATTCTGCTTCGCCAGCCGGAAATGTTGAAGACAATGCAGTAAAAAAAGTAGACAACAAGGTATTGTCCTTAAAAAAGAACTTGGTCTTTACTGATGAAAATGGAAAGGACATGCGGCGTGGTTTGACTTCTACCTGATTCGACATTAAACGATAAACTGCTTCTGACATAACCTACCCTACTATCGTGTATCTGATGGTTTTGATTATTCTCAATAACTCGCCTATTTAATATGGCGAATAAACCAGGTTTATGACAGGTGAAAGGGTATCAATGTACTAGTTATATGCGGTCAACCTTATCATTACTGACCTCTACGTACAGAACTAAGCATGAGTCTTACTCTTACGAAACTCCTTAGGCGATAGCCCTGTAGAAGTTTTGAAGGATTTATTGAAATTAGACGCATTGTTGAAACCCAATCGCTCAGAAATAGCCTCTAAGGTGAAGTTACTGTTCATTAATAGCTCTTTGGCCTCCCCCATACGCTCTTCAGCCTTAATTTTTTGATAAGTGGTATGCTGCTCTTTGATACGGCGTTGTAGCGTACTTGTGGACATAAACAACTGAACAGCCATCTCATCTATCGTTGGTTTTGCATTAACCTCTTTGCGTATTCGGTTTCGGATTTCTTTAATTAAATCCTTAGAATCTAACTCCGCTAATTCGCTCTCACACTTATCAGTAGCAGCAAGTGCTAGCTCTGGATTTTCAATACTAAGCGGTTTAACCATCCATTCTTTAGGTATACAAAGTTCGAAATAAGGCTGACTAAACCTCACCTCCACAGAGTCAATCAAAAGGTGATAGGGAAAGTTAGGCGGTTCTGGCATGTCAATATTGATAATACTCTTACTACTAACGTCATATCCACTTAATAACAATCGACCTAATGAATCAAAATTGATCAACGTAGCAAAATCAAAGAAGAACCTTACTGTCTCCGCCACGCCTTTCGTGTAATAACTCCTGGGTGTTAAACGAAGGCTGACATATTCATCATAGGTAACTCTAGAGACCTCTTTTATATTTGAACGTGTAGAAATATATTGCACTAACAGGTCTGACGCATCCAATAAATTATGAGCGCCTTGCACCGCAACCCCCAACGCCCCATGAACATTCAATGTAAGGCTACGACCGTATTCAATAGACGCTACAAGCGGATCATCCAACGTCTCCACTAGGTTACAGCCTACGCGGTGCATACTGATTTCACCCACACGAGAGGGAGGCTTTAACAATGTTTCCATGGAAAGACCACTACCAACCAAGAGTGCCTTTACATTGAGGCCTTTAACCAACGCGTAGTCACGAATAGCCGCTAAGTAATCACCTGCTAGAAAGTTCTGACCTTCCCCCACAACGTCTTGCATCCATTATCCTCATAAAGATTGGCTAAACACTCCATCACCTACATTTATCACTTCAATCTAGCATACTTTTAACGATTGACCGGGAATGACTATAAAAATGATACGCTATAACCTGTTATATATTCAAAATATTGATAAAGGCAAACTAAGAGGAATTAAAAACCTTGGGCAATAAGGGCCAAGGGGATTTGTGCGAAATAGAATATTTTGAAGCCTAACACCGATCGAGTGAACGGGTTTACGCCTACCTTATTGGCATTACTTTTGTCGATATTGATTATTGTGTTTCCTATCTTAACTGTCTGTCTTCGGGCTCGATCAATCAACAAGAGGATCTTTACATGAGTTATCCTTTATACAAACCTGGTTTAACCTAGCTTGTTTTCTAATTTCAATGATGCTTGGTAGAGCATCTAAAAACAACTCAAAAACCTTTTCTCTTAAGCCCTCATTCAACATTTCGTTTATTTTGGAAATTATCATTCGTCCTTGATCCGTATCTGGGCAACTTGCCCGTATCGGTGCAAAATTATTTCCTTCTAATAACATTAAGTACTCTAGAGAATGTTGAGGATAAATCTTTTCAAAAATTGGAAACTCTTCAGGAAATATCAAGACACTATCCACATTTCTATTTGAAACATTGGCCAACCTTAACATGCTCACCGGCCCTTCTGAAGCCGTCATATACCGAATTTTGGTTCCATACTCTTTTTTGCTACCCTCTATAATGTCTCCCATTTTTCCAAATACTGGCCGACCATTCATAATTAACATGTGTTTCGAAAATTTTGTAGCCTCAATAACATTCAAAATAGAAACAATTCTTTTTCTACCGTTATTCGACAACTTCTTATAAAGTTCAGGTCGAACACCCACGCCATAATCAACGGTATTAATAATAGAATCTGAATAGACTCGATGATTCGTATTGGGTAGTTTCCAACTACCCGTACTGCAAAATTTGGTGTTTTGAGAGTCAAGCATGTCGTTCTTCCACCGAGCAGCATTAACCAAAAAAATATCATTTTTGAACCCGGCTTCGATATAAGCGTTAGCCAATACGTAACCAATTCCGCGTTCAGAGGCGGAACCAAATGGTGGAATATTAAAGGTGTACCATGAATAGGGAGACTCACCATAAGATTTTGAAGAAAAAGATAACATCAAAAAGATACAGGTAAGAATTGAAGTGATAATTCTCAATATTTGAATACTGCCAAATACACTCATATAATTGTACTCACGTCGAACACCACTACTTTTGATATATTAGCTCATTTTATAAATTCCCGCCCTCTTCAGGTTCAATCAGGATATGCTTTCAAACCCAGAATGGGGCAGCTTTGCATCACGAGGCTTACTTCTTACGACGAAAATCAATTTTCTTAATATCTTCCGGATAAGCCAGCCGCTCAGGTGCATCAATAAGCTGTAACAATAGGATGCGTATCTGGGCACTTTGCCACTTAAAATCCTTTAGTTGAGGGTGACTATGCTCAACATATTGCAAATGCCCTTCTATATACAACCGAGTGCCTTTTTTAACCAAATCCTTGCAATACAACGCCTGCGCGCCTCTGCAAACTAGCTGATGAGTGACATCGGGTTCCGTTTCCAAAGCGAATTGAGCCAAATGGTCGCCGGTTTTTGATATATAGCGAATATCAGGCTCATTGACCACATGACCAATAAGAATCACCTTATTTACCACCCCGCTTGCCTTATCATTTTCCGTACTCATGGGATATTCCCTACCATCCGTATTATTGCTTGTCATACCTTGCTCAAATCATGGCAAATTTCATGATTGAGACCGGCTAATGCTAGAAAAAGCCCTGCCAGCACCGTATGATTGCCTGTTTGATTTCTTCTATCCCTCTACCAGGGACAACAGCACACAAGGCTACCACGACATGCTATACGATCAACACCAAATAAATGCTCAACTACCGCGATTTTTGGTAGAAAAGGGCCAGCAACTGGTGGATCAGAAGGCGGTTACGGATTTAATTGAGAAAGATAACGGCGCCACCTTGTCTGCCAAGGTAGCGGCCATCGATAGCGATCACCAATTAAGCACTGAGCGGGTGTTCATCTCTATTCACCCTCAGCAGAAAAACCTGTTCTCTACCGAATGCTCTTGTGATTTAGAAGAAAATTGCATGCATGTTGCAGCAGTACTATTACACCGCTTAGCGTTGGACCAATCAGTTCAAAGTAACCCGCGACGTCAACGACAGTCTAATCGCAACGGCAGTAGCTTTATGAACAAGGTTCGCTCACGACGAGATGAACCTGCAACAACAAAACCCAGTGAAAGCTCTTACCAACAGCTTATCTACCTGCTTTCAATCAACAAACTAAGCACCAAAGCTCCCATTACTGTTGAGCTTGTGGTCACAGAAAAACAACCATCCGGTGAGTTTCGTACCAATCAGCCCTATCATATTCAATTACGCGCATTAAACCGACCACCGCGTTTTTTACGTATGACGGACCCGCGAATTTTTAAATCATTATTAGATTCAGACGCGCACTGGGAAAATCAGAGCAAACGTTCACTGCCAACGCACGAAACGATTAATGCCCTTGAAGAAATAATAAAAACGCAGCGTTGTTATTTTGCAGACACGCCATGGCAAGAGGCAGGTAGTGAGCCCATCAAATGGGGAGCAGAAGAACGCTGTGAACCGCTTTGGAAAACCACGCGTAACGGTAACCAAACTCTGCGTCTTTGTAATGAGAATGCTAAGTTGCATATTTTACCGGCACCGGAGCCGTTTTATATTTGCCGAGAAAGTAATAAGATCGGCCCACTAGGTTCAACCCTAGAAAAATCCGCGTTATCTTGGATCGCACAAAGAGTTAAGGTAGAACCGGAACAAAGCAAACCGTTTATTATGCAGCACTTACAACAGTTATTGGATTGGGCGTTACCGGAACCCCATTTTTACCCTGTCGAATCGTTTAACAACACCTCCATCATTCCGCAATTGATGTTTTATTCAAAACGCTCTCACTCCGTATCATTAAACAGCTATCGTACGCCGACGATTCAAGACGGCATGTTACCGCAGTTTGTTTATGCTGGCCCTAGAGAAGAGGCCACCTTTATTTATCGCAATCCACAAACAGAACAACGCCAGTTTCACAAAGGTATCGTCCATCAAGTATACAGAGATGCTGCTTTGGAGCAGCAATACCTGGATACATTATTTGATGTTGCCCCCGATGTTATTCCACTCAATACCGAAGACCCATCGGATGCTTTAAGTAGCACTAAGGGGGATCTGACCTTTGAAACAAAAGAGGAGTGGAAACAATTTTTCCTTACTGCCCTTCCGGTGTTACGAAAGCAAGGTTGGCACGTTGTTTTTGAAGATGAGTTTCGATACCACTTTGCTTCTGTTGAGCAATGGTACGGTGATATTGAACAAACCAAAAATGATTGGCTAGGATTGGAGCTGGGCATTGAAATTGATGGCGAGCGAATTAATTTATTACCGCTGTTGGTGAAAGCGATTGAACAATCACCCGAATTCTTTTCTATAAAACGCCTGAATATGTTTGGTGATGACGACGTCTTGCCATTAACACTTGATGACGGCCGTATCATCGAATTGGAAGTATCCCGACTTAAAGCGTTACTGGGTGTATTGGTAGAGCTATTTGACAAACCAAAATGGGATGACGCAGGAAAACTAACACTACCCGCCACGCAGCAAGCACGCATTGGCGAACTACAGCTCGCCTTAAACAATACCACTGGGGACGTAATGGCATGGCAGGGAGACCCTGAGATCCTTGAAAATGCCGGCCGATTTTCTGAATTACAACGCGCAGGCCCCATCACATTACCGGATACCTTTAATGCCACATTGAGAGATTACCAACTCGTCGGGGTTAGCTGGCTACAAAGTTTACGAGAACAACGGGTTTCTGGCATCTTGGCTGATGATATGGGTCTGGGTAAAACCATTCAAACACTTGCGCATCTATCCATAGAAAAAGCCGAAGGCCGACTGCAACAAGCCGCGCTTATTATCGCGCCGACCAGTTTATTACATAACTGGAAATCAGAAGCTGCAAAGTTCACCCCCGAATTACGCGTAGTGGTATTACACGGCAGCAACCGCTTTAGTAAACTTGGCCACCTAAAAGATATTGACGTAGTCATTACAACCTACGCACTGGCATTACGTGATATAGAATTTTGGAACAAAAAAACCTTAGGGGCGGTTATTCTTGATGAAGCACAAAACATTAAGAACAGCAAAGCCAAAGTCGCTAAAGCGATCAAACAAATTGAAGCACCCATTAAAATCTGTTTAACAGGAACACCTCTAGAAAATCACCTTGGCGAACTCTGGTCACTGTTCGACTTCTTGATGACGGGTTTTTTGGAATCAGAAAGCACCTTTAAGCGCCTGTATCGAAACCCCATTGAAAAAGACGGCGACAAGGATCGATCCCTTGCACTATTTAATCGCATCGCACCCTTTATGATGCGTCGAAATAAGAATGAAGTATTAAGCGAGCTTCCTCCCAAAACAGAAATCATTGTTCATATTCCATTAACTGAAGAACAACAAGACCTTTACGAAACCATACGCCTTGCCTCAACCAAAAAACTACAACAAGCTATTGCAAAAAATGGCATTGGAAAAAGTCACATCATGATACTTGATGCATTATTAAAACTGCGTCAAGTCTGCTGTGACCCAAGACTAACCAAACTTGAAGATGCAAAAAATATTGAATCGGCTAAACTTCAACGCCTCATAGAAATGGTCACTGAACTTGTATCGGAAGGCCGCCGTATTCTTATCTTCTCACAGTTTACCTCTATGTTAGCGATCATTGGGGAAACACTAACAACCTTAAAATTCAAATACGTCACCCTTACTGGAGCGACCACTAATCGTCAGAAAGTGGTTGAAGAATTTCAAGAAGGTGACGTAGAAATTTTCCTTATTAGTTTAAAGGCTGGCGGGGTTGGCCTTAACCTCACCGCAGCCGACACAGTGATTCACTACGACCCGTGGTGGAACCCAGCAGCAGAACAACAAGCCACTGACAGAGCCTACCGGATCGGACAAGAAAAACCCGTATTTGTATACAAATTACTAACCGAGAACAGCGTGGAAGAACAAATATTCCAACTACAACAAAAGAAGCTCGCACTGATGAATGCTGTTTATGACGCAGCAGAACAACAAAGCGACAACTTCTCATTAAGCAGTGATGATTTGATGGCGCTGCTGGAGTAAGCAAGCTATTACGAAGAACCTGGAAACTCGCAATTAGCGATGTATTTGACGCATTATTTCAGAAATCTCTGAGGCAAGGACGCCGAAGAAAGCATAGAGCCTGCCCCGCGAGCAACGCGAGTGCATTGGGTGCAAGGATGTACTCGCTGCGGTTTCTGAAATAATGCGTCAAATACATCGCGACCTCTGAGATCCGCTAGGCCTCCTAAATAAAATTAAATAGTTTTAAAACACATTTTTGGAAACACCATGACAATGCAACACAACGTCGACAATCAACTCATGTCACTCGGCTCCTACAGCCCCATCGAATGGCTTCTCGAAGCAGGGCACCTGCAATACAGCGACTACGAAGCGTGGCGCATGGGTGAAATCGACAATCTCGAAAAAAACATCGACGTCCCCACCAAAGAACTGATCAACAACCTAGAGAAAGCCGAGCGCTTCTGCGCCAAACTCGGCCTCATCGGCGAAACTCAAGACTACCGAGGCTGGAACCAAGACAATACCTTCAAAGAGCTCACCCTAAGCCAAAGTCCAACCCTCACAAAACTACTCAGCAAACAATGGGTACGCCAAGATGACATTCCACAAATGGATTTGTTTATGGACAACCCATCCGTTGTCACCGAAAACAAATTAATAGACGCTCTCGCCAGCCGACAATGGGATAACGCCGACAAACTAGTAGATCAACTGTATCAACAAGATGCCAACCACACACAACTGCACGGATACGAAGACCTTGCGAGTTTTGGCCATCACACAGAGGCCCCTATTGATGCAGAACCTCAAAATCAGCTAGAAACTATTGATGAAGAACGTATTGGCCTAGAACAGGAAATCATCCCACTAGCCCGACAACTGCTTCAGCAAAAATCACGGGATTATCTTGCACCCGCCTGGCAGCGTATCGCTCAAGGCCTAGAAGGACAACCTTACAATATCGCCTACCCTCAATCTCACGCCAGTTACGCATGGGAACAAATGCAAAACTGGAAAGCAGTAAAACACAGCATTCTAAGTGATGACTCATACATTCATCACGGAGAACTATTATTTCGATTATCCCTCGCCTACCACTTCCTAAAAGAGCGAGAACTGAGTGTCATTACATTAATCCAGCTCATCGATCTAAAAGCCAATCATGCCGATTCAGAATTGGATGATAGCTTAGAGAACTTTCTTAACCTGTATCCCGATGCGAACTTTATGGCAAGCTGGCAACGTTTTATGGACCTTGAAGAAGAGCAGCCTTTTATTGTCTTCCCTGGCTGGATATTGCTTAACGAGGCGGGGTTAATTCACCATATTGAACCCGAACAAATAAAGCCGATTAAAAACCCCAGCTTCCACGCCGCCTATCAACTTCTATTGGCCAAACAAAATAATGATGGGGCAGAAGAACTAGAAGCAAAAAAAGCGCTAAAAGATATCAACGCTTTATTGCTAACATTGTATTTAAAAATGGATTAACTAAAAAGCACCCAACGTGGGCTGCCAGCAATTTTTCTGGCTGACGGCCCAATTACACCTAACAGTCTAGTCACTCTTATATATACCTTTCCCTTACTCAACTCTTTGAATAACAAAGAGATAACCTAAAACCTTAACAAAAATCGCTATTCTTCATTACAAAAAACAACAATCCTGCACCGCTTTTAACCCTTAAGCAAATTGACTTAGTTACGATCTCGTCTATATAGTAGAAGCAGGTAGTACATAAGTACCATTTTGGATGGCCAGGATATATCACACGGCAGTTATAAAATAACAACAATAATAATAAAAAGGCACAACGATGTCGAAGATTGCCCACAAAGCAACAGTTACCCGTATTTTACCCATTCTTCTTACTCTAGGCCTATCTGCCTGTGGTGGCTCGGGGGGCAGCTCGTCAAGCAGCGATAGAAGCGTATCAACCGTAGATGATATCGCCTCATGTAGCTCCGGCTGTGAAGCTCAAGAGAAATCCCCAGCCTATGCGCTAGCACAAGGCTGTTACACCTTACAAAGTCGCGATGGTAACTACCTTGTCACCACAGATGATGCCTATGCATTTACCGGTTCATCAGAAGAACAAGCAGAGGCCTTCTTTTTAAAACCTACTCGACTAGGCTCTTTTCTGCTTTACGATCGGCAAGGAGGATTCTTCGCAGAGGATTTTCTCAACACCAAAAGACACAGCAAGGCCAGCATAAGCAGCGAGTGGAAAATTAACTTACTCGATATTACAAACGGCTCTTCAATCATCAGTACTGAGCACACACTAATTTCATCAAAGCTTGGATTGCGATTGCAAGTTATTAGCGGTAAACCGGTACTAAGAGACACGCGACGATTCACTCATCCCAACCTTGATAGAACCCCGATCACCTTTACCCAGCAACCTCAAAATACCTGCGCACAGTTTCCAGAAGCTTCACTAAATGCAACGGTTGCTGATGCTTTTTACCAAGAGAAAGACCCTAACGACCCTATTGTGGGTTATGCCGACGTTCATACTCATATCGGCTTTCCCAAAGCAATGGGTGGCTCTGCGATGTCTGGAGAGATTTTTCATCCTTATGGTATAGAACATGCTTTACATGACTGCGCGGAACTTCATGGTAAAAACGGCGGGATTGATTTTCTCGAAGCACAAAACGTAAGCGGCGGAGCAGGAGGCCACAACACGACAGGCTACCCTGATTTCACCTATTGGCCAAACCGCTCTACTAATACTCATGTACAGGGCTACTACCGCTGGATTCAACGAGCCCACCTTGGTGGATTGCGTATAATGGTAACCCTGGTAACGGGTAATCCTACCTTCTGTCAGTTATTAGGCGTTATGCGACTGGGTTATACCGATGGTGGTTGCAGTGGCGTTGACGCGGTAGAACTTCAAACTGACTATCTATACGAAATGCAAGACTACATAGATGCGCAAGAAGGCGGTCCAGGAAAAGGCTGGTTCCGCATAGTGACATCCCCCGAAGCAGCACGCGCAGCCATTGCCAAAAATCAATTAGCCGTAATTTTAGGAATAGAGCACGGCACCTTATTTAACTGTGACGGTAATTTTGGTGGTTGCACAGAAGACTATATTGATCAAAAACTCGATGAAGTTTATGACATGGGTATTCGTTCAATTTTCCCCATCCACCGATTTGATAATGCCTTTGGTGGCACTAGACCAGCCGGTGGCAGCAGCGGGTCTTGGATGCACCTAACCGGTATGCTCAGCAACAGTAAAGTTAATAATATTCTAGATCTGATTGACCCTACCAAACTGTTATTTAAAGGCATTGGGGGATTTTTTTGGGATATGCAAGAATGCCCTGATGGTGCTCATGGCGCCACTGGCATACAGAGCATGCAGGATTTCGTAGACGAAGATTTTAGTTTATTTACTGATGCCGCAAAAGGACTACCTACGGTTGGCCCAATTGTTAATGCCGGATTAAATGCCATTTTTATCGACAAGTTAAAACCTTTACCTGATTATGCTCATATAGAAGAAGGTTCCCCCTCGTGCAATCAACGGGGTTTACAACCTATCGGAAAGCACCTTATTAATCGCATGATCGACAAGCGTATGATTCTAGAAATTGATCACTTAAGTTATGCCACATTAACGGAAACGTTAGCAGTATTAGAAGAACGTCAGTATTCAGGATTTGTTTCTTCCCATGGCTGGTTAAATGGCAATACAGACATTCGAGAGCGCGCGCTTTCCCTTGGAGGTATACTTGCTCCAATGAACAGCAACCCTTCGAATGTTGCACAGCGCATCGCTAGCTATAAAGAAGAAATCCAAGATTATAATTTATCCGAAGGGGTCGCAGTAGGATTAGCGATGGGCAGTGATCTACAGGGAGTGACATCACAAACCTCTGGTGATAGTGGTGTCATTATCAACTACCCTTTTACTTCCGTAGATGGATTAGTAACATTTAGCCAACCCAAAACAGGCAATCGAACCTTTGATTTTGCAGAAGAGGGCATTGCTCACTACGGTTTATATCCTGAATGGGTTGAAAATTTCAAACAAGTTGATGCCGCAAGTGATGACGATGTGATGGACAACTTTATGAATTCTGCAGAATCCTATGTGCAGATGTGGGAACGGGCAACAGCAACAGAAAATTAAAAAACAGATGCAAGGAAATCTCGTGTTTCATGTACTGACTGGCGAGCAGGTTCGAAAAATCCAACCTGCGCCTGAAACACATGCCAGAGTTTTTCCCATACCTTAAGTTGAACACGTCCACCTTGTTCTTTTAAATGGCGCGCCAATAAAAGTGAATCATTTAAAAGAACCTCTTCGCTACCCACATGTATTAGTATCGGAGGCATATCCGATAAATCACCTAATACCGGCGATAGCCCGGGATCATTTAACGCCTCTCCATGACAGTAATACTCTCTCATTCGTCGTAACCAAGCCCCTGACAACATGGGGTCAGCAGTTTGCTTGGTAACATAAGATTCCGTCATACAACGTAAATCTACCCACGGGGAATATAACACTGCCCCTGCGGGTAACATTTCCCCTAACGCTTTTATCCGCTGCAACGCCACCATTGCTAAATTTCCCCCGGCAGAATCTCCAACAATCACAATATTTTTGGGAGATACGCCACTAGAAACCAAACCATGATATACCGCAAGTACGTCATCGGCTGCTGCTGGGTAAGGGTGCTCAGGTGCTAACTTATAATCTGGAACGACAATACGTGCACCCAACGTTTTTGCTAAGCACGCGGTTAATTCTCGATGTGTCTTTGGAGACCCTATACAGAATCCTCCACCATGACAATACAAGACCGTCCTTGTATTGTCATGGTGATCAGGGTCAACAACTTCTACAGGAACACCTCCATACTCCGCTGAAAAAACCATCACACCATTCGGTAATCGGGATAATGCATTAACCCGTTCAAACCGTTTTCGTGAAATATCCAGTGCAACATTTTCATTAAGCAAATAGCTTGAAATACCTTGAACTAATTTCTTATTAACAGAAAATGAAACACGACCTACTGGGACTTTCGCATAATGGTCTGTCATCATATGACGGTAGTTATGTGTCGTTTATGGGGCATCGACAATTGATCTAACTCCCCTTGATCCAGATTTTCCAAAATCTCATCCAACGTTTTACTAATAACCGTTGCATTTTTTATCATTGCCAATTTTGACCACGTATTACGTCGGCCCGCCATAATCAAATCATCAATTTCTGCATCTCTAATATAACTAAACAATGCATTTCGCCAATAAAAATCCTTCTTACGAAGAATAATATTAATATCCCCTGTGTACTCCTGATCCAATACCGCGTGTGATAACAAAATAGCAGGCGTTGCAAAGGAAGACCCATAACGAGAGATAGTATCTTCCGTTCTCAGCATTAATTCTTTAACGGCACTTAATAACAGCCCTGATGCGACTTTTGATACGCGTTGATTTCGACGTAATTTTGGATCGCTGACAAAAGGCAATGCAAGTGGATTAATCAAACTAACAATATAATGATTAACACCAAACAATCGAGCCAAACGTTTGGCAGGAAGATCTTCTGCGAATGAACCGTCATACCATTTTCTAGAGGGCAAATACGGCTTGGGTTTTCCGTTAGCGCCTTTAGCATATAACGTAACGGGGGGCACAACGCCAGGAACACTTGCAGAGGCATCAATGGCAGACCGAACATAAACATTCGGTGAAGTAATAGCGTTCATCAATCGAGAAGTTTGATGTTTTTCTGATGGGGCAATAGAAATATTAATATAACGCCCAGTATGCTCGAACGCTTCCTGGAAAGTCATATCGTTAGCAATACCTTCAATTGCCATTTCTTTAATTGATAACGGCGTATATCTATCACTCATTCCCGTTAATATACTTAATGGGTTTTCACCTCGCGGCAAATCGTATCGATAATGGGTAAAATGTCCGTCCTTTAATTCTTTATCTGTCTTGGTTCCTAGTTGAGCGGATATCCATGAGCCTGCACTGGCTCCAGAAATAATATTGGGCAATGCATCATTATCAATTAGGGTTTGAACCACGCCGTGATGAAAATAAATAAGGCCTGCGCCACCACTCATCATTAATGCCGAACGCCCATAACAATGACTAGCACGGCGAAAAAAATCGAGTTTTTCTGAAAAAGAAATTTCTTGATCTGAAGAGTCTGCAATAACACGAAGTGATTTAACGATTATATCCGCATAATCATTAATAAGTTGTTTTGTTCCCACCTTGGCTTGATCATACAATATAGGGCGTCCCATGCCTCCCATATTTCCGTGTACACCTTCGTTTAATGCGTACAATAATCCTGTATTATCACCCTCTTCAAGTAAACGTGTGAGATTGTTATATCGAATACGAATTTCCGCACTGTCATAAAGGCTGCAGTCTTCTTTGGTTTTCCACTTGTCTCTGCCGGACAGCTCATCATGGTCAAGCGCTAAACGTAGCCAATCGTCATAATCAGTTGAGCGGTCCATTCTCCTTGAAAGACTGTTCAACCGAGCATTCTTTAATATTGATGATTCCATACAACCTGCCCTCAGATAATTCAGATGCTATCTTATAAATCTAGCATTTTTATTCGGGCAGTGCTTGTTGAATACGAATAGTTACAGTTTTAGCTGTCTTTTGTCACTTTTTTGGCCTATTAACGCCACACCATTATCGTTAATGTTTACTTATTTGTGACATTTCATTCTTATTGACTACGCACTTGAGCTAAACCCAAATTAAACGTGTTTACTAATTCCTGGGACCGTGGGTTTTTCTTCCCGATAATAAGATGATAGGTTGCGGTTTCTAACGGTTTTAGATGATGGGTGATTTTTGACAGCTGTTCTACATCGAACATTTGATTCATCAAGTAATAACCTACATCTTTATTTGCCACAACAAGATCAACTCGTCCAATCAACAATTTCTTAAAATTTGCTGCCTCATCTGGAATTCGTTCTAGTGTGAAAACTCCTGCCTTTTCTCCCTGATCAATAATCGCGCCATGATAATAACCCGTCCCCCCCCCTATAATATACCTTTCCAAATCTTCCGGAGTTTTCCAATCAAACGGCTTATCTTTACGATAAAAAAGCACTTGTTTAGCCACCATGACAGCATCACTATAAACAAATGCTCTCGCCCTTTCTGGATTGCGAACCCATACGGCCGTTGCATCCCAGGTTCCTATCCGTGTTAATTCAAAAGAACGCTTCCACGGGAAAAAACCGACTGAAACCTCATAACCTTGGGTTTCAAATGATGTGATAACAATTTGGCTAATTGCTCCAAGGCCTGGCAATTTTTCTCCAATAAATGGAGGCCATTCCCCTAAGGCAATGGTTACCTTTTTATCGCCTCCTATGGCCTTATCTTCTGCGACAACGTACTGTGCTAACGAAAAGAAAAATACCAACATGATGAGTTGCTTTAACATAGTTTCAACATAGCCTTATCTGCCCTTTCACTGTAGAGCAGCTCTCCATAAATCCGTTTTCGCAAGAGTATACAAACCCAAACAACAAAGCCATGTATCCCTAACATTCATTTATTCTTGAGAATATTTCACCCGATTCCTTCCTTCAGACTTAGCAACATATAAGGCCATGTCAATCGGACGAAGATCCTCCTCCAAACCAATACCGCCCCTACAGCCGAGATCCCAATGCTAGCCGCCACCTTTTCTACCTCTCCGCTTTCACTTCCATGCTCTTTGCAGCCCGCCAACCTAAAAACCAACACCTATTGCCTATAATGACTTCAAATAACCATTATCTTCAAGTTCGAGTAACAACAGATGTTGCAGCAAGGTTTCTTTTGCAGTATTAGGGTGCGCCAAGCCTATACGCTCCAAATAAGGTTCCGCTTCTTTTTCATCAACTTTGTGGATAAACGATCGTAATACCGCTTTTACCATGGATTTTGGCTCTTCCATTACCGCTTTTATACCGCGTAAGCTTTTACCCAATGCGACTTCTTCGTCCGTAAAATCGGTACCCAGTGGAAATGGTGGAAAATACCCTTTTTCCTTCCAATCACCCAGCATTGCCGCAAGATTTTCAGCGGTATTGTTCCGGTACTTTTCTGGTAAGACATAATCCTTGGCCAATTTCCCGTGTTTTTTCGCATAACCCATTAGTTCGTCTTGGAACTGAGCATCCGCGACTTTCACAAGCTCGATGATAATCTGCTGATCCGTCTTACCACGAAGTTCAGCAATGCCGTATTCCGTAACAACAATGTCTCTCAAGTGCCGAGGTATTGTTGTATGGCCATAGTGAGGCAATATATTGGACTTAAGACTATTACCACGACCTCTAGTGCTTCGAACACATAAAATAGATCTTGCTCCTGGTAATGAATGCGCCATAGCGACAAAATTATACTGGCCTCCAACACCGCTCACGATAGTTCCATCTTCCAATCCATCCGAGACTACGGCACCACCAAGTGTCACCATCATGCCCGTATTAATAAATCGTGCATCCAATCGCTGTGTTTTCAGTAACTCCACGTCAAAATCTAACTGATTGATGTGTCCCACACTGGACATACAAATATTCTCACTCTCCTCTCTTGGCATTTCTTTGAGCGTTTTATAAAAATCTTGTGGCCCAAGGAAAAAACCACCATGCATATAGATACCGTGTTTGAGTTTATCACCCAGACAGTACTGAGAAATATCAGAGAAGTTTTCATCGTTAGTGAGATACAAGGTGAAACGCTTGTCATCGATACGAATACAATCATTATCCCAAATTACATCATCGGCAAATATTCCCCAATGGTGTAAATAGGAAACATCTGCAAAAGTTAGCTGCGCATTGATAATACCGGCATTCATTAATACCGTTAACGTGTCTGCAGAGACCTCTTCCGTAATCAGACCGGCATTCAGTAACTGCTGTAAGGGGACATCATCATACACTTTACGTTTTACGATACCGGCGTTAATCAGGTGCATAAACCCGTTAACAAACATTTCACTAGAACCGTATAAACCTTTATCGAAAGGTTCTTTGCCACCAATTCGGTGAACAACACCTTCATCTAATGCACTTTGCTTTAATAAGGTTTGATAAACATCATTTTCTTCATGACGTAATTTGCTGGCATACACAATGGCATCACCCAATGAACCTATACCTATCTGTAACGTGCCACCATCTTTCACTAAGGTACTCGCATAGAAACCGGCCATATAGTCCTGTAGTGGCACTGACATATTCGGTGGTGCAAACAATGTCGTTTGATACCTTTCATTACGCACAATCATATCGAAATAATCAGGCTCAACCATTGCATTGTTGTACATAAAGGGTAAATCATCATGCACCTGTGCAATGGTCACAACTTTTCGGCCTTCCTCTCTAGCCTGGTCTAATAACGGTAGCACGTCTAATGTGACATCGGTATTACTACTTAGGCTTAACCAGTTTTCTCCATCGACTTCTTGCTCTGCCACCAACTGAGCTAATACATTCACACCATTATCGACCAAGTCCCGGCATACAAAGGTGTAGTTGGTGGAGATATAGTTTTGCTGAGCCGACTCCACATTTTTCATTCCGCCCGCTTTAAAATAGAATTCGGATACTGAAATATTATCTGGCAGACTTTTACTACGCATTGCCCGCATATATTCAAGCTCAACATAATCTCCGAATACGCGCTCTACAAATGGCACTAAAAACTTCCCTTCCACTTCACTTTTGGGACGGGGTTTTTCCAGTGATAAGGCAGTGATAATACGCAGCGACAAATCAGGGTTATCTTTCACTTTTTGGTAAAAAGCATTGACCAACTGATTGGGTTTTCCCAAACCAAGGGGTAAACCGAGAACAATATCTTTTCCGACCACGTTAATAACGTCATCAACGCAGCTTTCTGCGTTTGTAAAATTTACAGGAGATGATTCCGAATGCGACTGCACCATAATTTACCTATATTGGTATTTGCCTATATTAGTATTACGCTTACTCTATGCGCTTTCACTCAAACGCTAACAAGATAACATAATAATTAAGCTGACATGAATCAGCTCTCTATTGACTATTAAATTAGTTTATAGAGAACAAAAAATAGGTAATAAAGTTAACCTTGGCGATACATCCACACATTTTGGAGCGGTATTTTCTTTGATACCTTTTCAATACTGTAAGACACAAAACAGTACATCAGGATTACAAAACGTTAAGTGGATGATTTTTATCCCGATAACTGACAATCTTATAAGCAATATTGTGCCACTGCGCCACTTCCTGGTGTTTTTGTCTGATTCAGTGATTGCAATTTTTTGGTGAATGGCTAATCTTCACCAAAACAGCTATTCAAACGCTTGTTTAGCCATCCGACGCCGGAAAATAAGCCATAGGTGTAGCCATGAGTAGTGATTCCATGAAGAAAGACAGCAGTTTTTTTGCAAATGCAAAAAACTTTGTGCGCCACGCTGTTGAGCGCCGTACAAAACCTGAGCGTTTTATCCTTTCTGATAAGACACCTAATGAGGTTATCTATAGCGAAGGCATTATGAAGCTTCGTTATTACCCCCACACAGACACCTCCTCCTTTCAGCTAGACGATGAACAAGTCACCCCTACTCAGCAGAAACATCGCGTACCGGTTGTACTCGTGCCACCACTGGGAGTGTATGGTTGGATTTATGACTTAATGGCTGAGCGGAGCTGGGTTCGTTTTCTGAATGCCCGCGGCTTTGAAGTCTACTTGGTAGACTGGGGTGACCCAAGCAAAGAGGATTCAGACCTTAGCTTAGAAACCTACGTCAATCAGTGGCATAAAAACGCCATTGAAGAAGTACACAAACACAGCGGTGTTGATAAAGTTTCCCTTGTTGGTTATTGCATGGGAGGGTTGTTAACCCTGTTATACGCTGGTGCCCATGAGCATGACAACATTCAAAATATTGTGACCATTGCCAGCCCTATTGATTTTCATAAAAATCATATTCAAGGAAAGCTGTTAGCAGTTCTGGATAAAGCGACAAAAAAGATCCCACTAAGCAAATTGGAATTCGACCCTGCATCATTTCACGTACCGGGCGATGTATTAGCTATTTTATTTAAAATGACCAATCCCCTAGCGGGCGTATTCAGCTACTTTGATTTAGTACGTAACTTATCTGATCGTGATTATATTAAGGCTCACCTAACCACAAAAGAATGGTTTACCAATATGGCAGACTATCCCGGTGCAACCGTTCAACAACTGGGCTTAAAGTTTTCACTGCGCAACCAACTCGCTAGCGGAATTATTCCGTTAACGGACCATGTTGCCGACTTCTCTCGTATTAAGGCTAATTTTTTAGGTTTTGCTGGTGATACGGACAATATTGTGAGTATTCCCGCTGCTGCAAAAATCATGGAGCTACTTCCAACAGAGGATAAAACATTCGAATTAGTACCCGGTGGCCACGCTGGTGTATTTGCGGGAGGAAAGGCAAAAAAACATACCTGGGCAATGACCGCAGATTGGTTAGCCGAGAGATCTGCCTAACTAAAATCAGACGTTAAAACCTGGAATTAAAAGCAAATTTTAAAATAAGAGCATACAAAAAAAGGCCATTAAAAAAGGTGCTATGTAAACTGCACTTTTTTAATGGCCTTTTTTTAACATCAATTCATTATACTGTTTCAGCAGTTACCCACACATCATGTTTGTTGCAAACACTCATCACGTACAACACACCGCTATAGTCCGCAACGTCATAACTTGATACCGGTGCATCTTTGGTTGGATCAAACATTGTCTCACCCAATAAATTCATTTTCTCATCAAACAGCTGATGTTTAACAATATAATGCTCATAACCACTCATCCCATGGGGTGTTGTCACCTTCACGGTAGACTTACCATCAGTTTTACTCACTTCAACAACAGGCAAATGGCCCTCCGTTTTTGCTGCCCATCGACCAGGGTTTTCTTTGGTCAAATAAAATGAGCCTTCAAAAACACTGGTTAAATTACCGGCTTCTTTTACCCCTGCAACACTGGTATTAGCAACAGCGGTTAACGCTGCCCCTGCTGCAACGGCTCCCATAAATTGACGTCTATCCATGTCCCTCTCCTGTGTGTTTTTACTGTACATCATTGGTGTGATTAAGATCATATACAATTCAATCATTAATGTCTTCTACTTGCAGCATCAGTGGAACTAACACAGACAACAACATTGCCAAAAGGTACACTGAACTTCTATTCTATTAACACAGATATTAATCACAACCTCATAAACTAAGACTTTTCATACAGGTATCTATACACGTGTTTATCAACAACAAAGAAAATATAGAAAGAGAGATAACACGACGACCTTCTCGACACGTAAATCGGTCACTAACAACAATACTACTGACGTTGCTAATAAGTCTAATCGTTACCACGTCTTGGGCACAAAACGAGAATTCTGCAGAAAACATACCTTCACTAACGGTCGCACTCTCATCTGCGCTCACATTAGAAGCACAACAATTGGCCAAAACTCACATGCAAAAGCTGAAGAAAACACTACAAGGTAGCATTATTGCATCAGGTCCAGCAGCAAGCATTAAAGTATGTTCTGTCAACGCCCCGGCAATTGCGCGCTCCCTTGGCACACAACATGACTGGCATATCGCTCGTACCAGTACTCAAATTCGTAACCCAAACAATCAACCTGATGCTTGGGAACTGCGTGTATTGAAAAAGTTCGCCACAAAAATAAGAAAGGGCGCACCCGTTAAAGGCTTAGAAGAAACCGCAGTGATTAATGTAAACGGCAAATCTGCATTTCGTTATATGAAAGCCATCCCTGTAGGTAATGTTTGTTTAACATGTCATGGTCGAAAAATTTCCGGGAGCGTAACCACTGCCATCAATGACCATTACCCTACAGATCAAGCTACAGGTTATCGAAAAGGGGAGCTACGAGGGGCATTTACGTTGTATAAATACTTAAATTAAACAAAAAATACCCCGTTATGATTTTTCCCGACCCCGAAATAACGACAAAGGGTCCGTATCAAAGTCTCCTAAATACGCTGCTTTTAATGCCGGTAATTCTTCTCTCGCAATATCCGTTGCATAAGGCTCAATTAAACAAATAATTTGGTAAATCCCCCGCTTAAGAGCCCATGGGTCCATATCGCTAGGTAATTCTTTTTGTACCTCTATAGACTGCAGAAAGGATGCCCAAGAGGTCAAGATCACCCATAAATTTAACATCAACGCATCAATTTCATCATCTGACGCTATCACCAGCCCCGAATCCACCATGCCTTTTACAATCGCTTTCCCCAGAGCAACTGTTGTACTGGAAAACACAAAATACTCTTTTCTTAGGGTTTCGCTTTCCTTTAACAGGTGTTCCAAATCTCTGTGTAAAAAACGATAATTCCACATGTTTTGAAAAATTATTTCAAAATAATGAACCTTATCGTCGAAGGTAAGGGGTCGATCCACTGGCAAGACCATCGAGTTGCCCACAATATCCCGATACGTACTAAAGAGGTCAAAAATAATCTCCGCCTTATTGCTGAAATGGTAATACAAATTGCCAGGGCTTATACCTAAAGCAGCAGCAATATGGTTAGTAGAGACATTTCGTTCGCCCTGTTCATTGAACATCAGCAAGCTAGTCTGCAAAATACGGTCACGCGTTTTCATTTTTTCTTTTAACTTACCTCAGAATATATTAATGCTAGCCCCAAATAGTCCCTAACTCGCTTTCTAACTCTAAATACTGCCTACTCAGGTATTTAGGGGTAAAAGTCTACAATGACGAGAATTATATTTACTTTCCAACCGACTTTTTAGGCTATTTTTGTTATTTATTGGTTAATAGTTGACAGTTTAGAGCAAAAGCTCTAAAAAATGTAAACATACTTTAAATAGATTACCGATTTTGATGTAAACACCCACTTTACATTCTTTTTGATTACCCAAATTAACCGAGGAAACAGTCATGGTTACGAATGTTGCCCAGATGGCAGACCACAATAAAGATGCACAGGATTTGCAGCGGATTTTCAGCTCACAACAAACAGCCTATCGCGCCAACCCTATGCCAACTGCCGATGAGCGCATTGAGCATATCAAACGACTGAAACCTGCCCTGTTAAAACACATGGCAACATTAGAACAAGCCATCAGCGATGATTTTAGTAGCCGCAGTACCTCAGAAACCAAAGTAGCGGAAATGATGTCCTGCTTAGAGGCCATCAAGTACCAGGTCAAGCACGTGAGAAAGTGGATGCAGGACGATAAACGCCACGTACCATCTGCCTTTAAACCCGCAAAAGCCAAAGTGGTTTATCAACCACTCGGGGTTGTGGGTATTATCGTGCCCTGGAATTACCCGATTTTTCTCGCAATAGGGCCATTACTACCCGCCCTTGCCGCGGGTAACCGAGTCATGATCAAAATGTCCGAATTCACGCCTCGCACCTCAGAAGCGTTTAAACAAATGATCGCTGAAATTTTCCCAGAAGATCATGTTGCCGTTGTCACTGGTGAAGCGGATATTGCCATGGCATTCACCAAGCTACCGTTTAACCATATCCTATTCACCGGTTCAACTTCGGTTGGCAAACATGTTATGCGCGCCGCTGCAGAAAATCTAACACCGGTTACCTTGGAACTCGGCGGTAAATCACCGGCCATCATCAGCGAATCGTTCCCGATGAACGAAGCAGCAGAGCGCTTAAGTTTTGGTAAAGCTATGAACGTGGGCCAAACCTGTGTTGCTCCTGATTACATTTTATGCCCTAAGCACAAGGTCGACACGTTGGTGGATGAATTCAAACAGGTTATTGGCAAATGGTACCCCACCATGCGTAATAACGAGGATTACTCTGCCATCATCAATGATCGTCAGCATCAACGTTTGCAAGGTTATTTAAAAGATGCTGAAGAGAAGGGGGCAACGGTCATAGCCATCAACCCTGCTAACGAAGACTTTACCGGCACCCGTAAAATGCCTTTAACTATTGTGCTCAATACCAACGAAGACATGCTGGTGGAGCAAGATGAGATCTTTGGTCCAATATTGATCATCAAACCGTATGAATCATTAGACGAAGCCATTAACTACGTGAATGACCGCCCAAGACCTTTGGCGCTATATTATTTTGACTTTAACGATAGCCGTGCAGATTACGTATTACGCCACACTCATTCCGGCGGTGTTTGTATCAATGACACCATTAGTCATGTTGCTGTAGATGATATGCCTTTCGGTGGTATCGGGCCATCAGGAATGGGAGCATATCATGGGAAAGAAGGCTTCTTAACCTTTAGCCAAGCTAAAGGGGTATATCTCAAAGGTAAATTTAATAGTGCCAAGATGATTTACCCGCCGTGGAATCGCTCAATCCATAAGTTGTTATTTAAAGCGATGCTTAAGTAAGAAACTGACCTAAACTAGTTTCAGCAATATAAAAACCCAATGAGGGGAAGCGCTAAAGGTGTTTACAGACATCAAAGCCCTTCCCCTTATTACGCTTGACATAATAAGGGGACCTAATGAAGCCCATACACGCTTCCAATAAAGATGACTTAGACAACAATCTTGAGCTCTCAAACCGCCGCTCATTTTTAAAACTGGGATTAGTTAGCACCGGTGTATTGGCCAGCGCAAGTATGGTTTCAGGGTTAACAG
>CAJXZM010000066.1 GCA_913063125.1 uncultured Gammaproteobacteria bacterium
AAAGATGCTGGGCTTGGCCATGGTGATGCTGGCCAGCAAGTAAGCGATGAAGAAAAGCAGACATTGCTTGCGCATTTGAAGCAATCTCATGGTGCCGGTGAGGCTGAACCTAAGAAAATCACGTTACGGCGTAAAAGTGTTAGCACGCTTAAAGTTAGTGGTACTCAGGGTAGAAGCAAAACTGTTAACGTAGAGGTGCGTAAAAAACGCACATATGTTAAACGTAGCGTTGTTGATCTAGAGGCTCAAGAAGGAGCTGACGCGGTAGCACTTAAAGAATCTGAGCTAAAAGCAAAGGCGGAAGCGGAAGAGACTGCGCGAGTTGCGGCCAAGCGTAAAGCTGATAAAGTTGCAGCAGAAGAAAAGACGGCTAAGGCAGCTAAAGGGCGCGACGTTAAAAAGACAAGTGTGCCAAAATCTGAGCCTAGTAAGGCTAAGAGTAAAGAAGAGCAAGAAGCTGATCGTAAAGTGAAGGAAGAAAAGGCTGCGCAGTCTGCTGCTGTGAAAAAAGAAGCAGACCGATTGAAGGACGCATCTTCGAAAAAAGCTGAAGAAGAATTGTCTAAGAAAACCAAAGAAGAAGCGGTTCGTATCGCGACTGAATTGGCTTCTCGAAAGGACGTGAAGAAGAAAGAGGAAGTGCTGGACGAAGAGAAGGACGCAATTGTTAAAGCGGCCTTTGAAGATGGTTTGGCCCGAGAAGCAAGGCGCACTAAGCGTGGTCCGAAGCGAGGTGCTCGCAAGAAACAACCTACATTGTCGCAAGCTCCGCGAGCGCTCAAGTCGACGAGTGCGGGCGATCATGGCTTTAAGAGTCCAACGGGACCTATTGTTCATGAGGTAATTGTTCCAGAAAATATTACTGTTGCAGATTTAGCGCAGCGCATGTCCATAAAGGGCGGTGATGTTGTTAAGGCATTATTTAAAATGGGTGTTATGGCCACTATCAATCAATCAATTGAGCAAGATGTTGCTGTTTTGGTTGTAGAAGAAATGGGGCATACCTACAAGTTACAAAGTGACACCGTTTTAGAAGATAACTTGGTTGAAATACTGGAAGCGGCAAGTAATGTCTGTGAAACCGGGGCTCGTGCACCGGTAGTGACCATTATGGGTCATGTTGATCATGGTAAAACATCTTTGCTTGACTGCATTCGTCGTTCCAAAGTTACTGAAGGTGAGGCGGGAGGTATTACGCAGCATATAGGTGCTTACCATGTTGAAACTGGACATGGCATGATTACTTTCCTTGATACTCCTGGGCACGCGGCGTTTACTGCAATGCGGGCGCGTGGGGCTAGCAGTACTGATATCGTGATATTGGTTGTTGCCGCTGATGATGGCATGATGCCTCAAACGGCAGAGGCAATTGATCATGCTCGCGCAGCAGGCGTTCCCATCATTGTTGCTGTTAATAAGATGGATAAAGAAGACGCTGATCCTGATAAGGTTAAGAATGACCTGTCAACTAAAGAAGTTATCCCTGAAGAGTGGGGCGGAGATATTCAGTTCATTCCTGTTTCTGCAATTACGGGTATGGGCATTGATGCGCTTTTGGATGCGGTTTTGTTGCAGTCTGAAATGTTAGAGCTTGATGCTGTGCTGGCTGGACCTGCGAAAGGTGTTGTTATTGAATCCCGAGTAGATAAAGGTCGCGGAGTTGTTGCGAGCTTGCTTGTGCAGAGCGGAAAGCTAAGTACAGGCGACATGGTGTTGGCAGGAGAGTTTTTCGGCCGAGTACGAGCTATGTCTGATGAAAACGGTTCTCCGATTGAGAGTGCGGGACCATCAATTCCGGTTGAGATCTTGGGCTTAGCGGGTGCGCCGGAAGCTGGTGAAGACTTCTTGATTGTGCCAAATGAGCGCAAAGCGAAAGAAGTTGCAGAGTTCCGACAAACTAGAACAAGGGCTTCACGTTTGGCTCGTCAGCAGGCAGCTAAGCTTGAAAGTATCTTTGATAGCATGGGTGCTGGCGAAGTTTCTACCGTTAATATCGTGTTGAAAACTGACGTTAGGGGGTCTTTGGAGGCTTTGGCTGCTTCACTAAATGACCTGGCAACTGATGAAGTTAAGGTTGCGATTGTGTCGTCGGGTGTTGGTGGTATTAACGAATCGGATGTCAATCTGGCGTTAACCTCTGGTGCGGCTATCATCGGTTTTAATGTGAGGGCGGATGGTTCTGCGCGAAAATTATGCCAAGAAGAAAGTGTTGAGTTGCGCTATTACAGCGTGATTTACGACATTATTGATGATATTAAGCAAGCAATGTCTGGGCTGCTATCTCCAGAAATGAGAGAGGAAATCCTTGGTGTTGCCGATGTGCGGGATGTTTTCCGCTCTTCCAAGTTTGGTGCTGTAGCGGGTTGTCGTGTTGTGGAGGGAACTCTCTATCGTAACAAGCCGATTCGTGTGCTTCGAGATGAGATTGTTATCTACGAAGGTGAGCTTGAGTCATTGCGTCGATTTAAAGATGACGTGGCTGAAGTGGCTAACGGTGTTGAGTGTGGTATCGCCGTGAAGAGCTATAACGACGTTAAAGCGGGCGATAAGATTGAGGTGTTTAGTGTCACCGAGATTGCTCGTACAATTTAATTTCGGCGATAGATAACATAATAGATAACAAAGGTGGAATGCATTGCGTCATAGTCCAAGAGGGTATAAACGTACGGATCGAATTGCAGATCAAATGCAGCGAGATCTGGCGGTACTTGTTCAGCGAGAGTTAAAAGACCCTCGTTTGGGCATGGTGACGATTTCCGGTGTTAAGGTAAGTCGTGATCTGGCGTTTGCTGATGTATATGTTACCTTTATGGGTATTGATGAAGTTGAAGAAAACATTAAGCAAGGCTTGGATGTGTTGGCCAATGCTTCGGGTTTTCTTCGGTCTTCATTAGCGAAAGATCTTAAGTTGCGTGTCATTCCTAATTTACGATTCCATTACGATCGAACTGTTGTTGATGGCCCGAAAATGAGTGCATTGATTAATCGGGCTCGTTCAGAAGATAAGGCATTGGCTGAGCGTAATGGCTTGGGTGCTGTGAATTCGGATCCAGGTGCTGATGACGAGGCGAGCGAGTAAGTTGGGTCGCCGAGGCAGTAATAAAGGCCGTGATGTTAACGGCATTTTGGTTTTAGAAAAGCCATTGAATGTAACTTCAAATGCAGCCCTTCAGCGTGTTAAGCGTATGTTTGGCGCAGCAAAGGCTGGTCACACGGGTAGCTTGGACCCTCTTGCGACAGGTGTATTACCTCTGTGTTTTGGTGAGGCGACGAAGTTTTCTCAGATACTGCTAGATTCTGATAAGAAATATTTGGTGACAGGGAAGCTGGGTGTGCAGACGGCCAGCGGTGATACGGACGGAGAGATTGTTAAGCAATCCCCGTTTGAACATGTGACTGAGCAAGCTATTGTTGATGTAATCTCTCAGTTCACTGGAGAGATCGAGCAAGTACCTTCTATGTACTCGGCTTTGAAGCATAAAGGTCAGCCTTTATACAAACTTGCGCGCCAAGGTATCGAAGTTGAAAGAAAAGCACGCAAAATCACCATTTTTACGCTAGAATTGCTTTCGTTCAAGGGTGATGAGTTTTCTTTGAGTGTGCATTGTAGTAAAGGTACCTATATTCGTAATTTAGTTGAAGATATGGGTGCTGCGCTGTCTACTTGCGCTCATGTTGTGAAGTTACATCGCACCGATGCAGGACCTTATACATCGGATGCAATGGTAACTTTTGAGCAGCTTGATGCCGCTCTTGAAAAAGGTGGGCACGAAGAGATAGATACTTTGTTATTGCCAGTGTGTTCGTCGGTAGCAGATTGGCCAGAAGTGGCGTTGACTGATAACTCTGCTTATTATTTAAAACAAGGCCAGGCGGTTCAGGTACCGCAGTCTCCAGTAGAGGGGATGGTTAAGCTATCGTTAGAGGATGGCACGTTTTTGGGTGTTGGGGAGATACTGGACGATGGGAAGGTTGCCCCCCGGCGCTTATTAAAGACCTCGTAAACGAGGAAATTAGGGAAGTATACTGTAAATATGCGCGGTGTATTTCTAGATGTTGATGCATATTTGGAGAATGTTACATGTCACTATCTGCTGAAGCAAAAGCAAAAATCGTTACGGATAACCAACAATCTGAAGGGGACACAGGTTCTCCTGAAGTTCAGGTTGCTCTTTTAACTGCGCAAATTAATTACTTGCAAGGTCACTTTAAAGAGCATATCCATGATCACCACTCACGTCGTGGTCTGATTCGTATGGTTAACCAGCGTCGTAAACTTCTTGATTACTTAAAGCGTAAAAAAGCTGCTCGTTATACAGCGCTTATCGCTAAGCTTGGTCTCCGTCGTTAGGATATCTTGTTGAATCAAGTAGAGCAGCTTGTTGGCAATATCTGGCTTAATATGCCGGGGTTGTTGATAGCTGTTTAAAAAACGTGACATCTGTTTTGCAGGTGTCGCGTTTTTTTTGTTGTCGCTATTTTGTTATGGCTGTGTTGCAGGTCGGTATGTTGTAAAGATGTAGAATATGTTGGAAAGAGCCGAGATACGATAAAAATGAATGCTAATGTGTGGGCTGAAACAGTTTGCCCGCTATGGCCGTTGGAAAATGATGGAAGGTAACTATGTTTAATGTCGTAAGAAAAGAATTTCAATTTGGCGAACAGACTTTTGTTTTAGAGACAGGTAAAGTTGCACGCCAAGCATCTGGCGCGGTGATGGTTTCTTGTGGAGAAACCTCCGTGTTGGTGACAGTAGTTGGCAGAAAAGAGCCAAAGCCTGGTCAAAGCTTTTTTCCACTAACAGTGAACTACCAAGAGAAGATTTATGCGGCAGGCCGTATACCTGGTGGTTATTTGAAGCGTGAAGGTCGACCTTCAGAAAAAGAGACACTAACGTGTCGTTTGATAGATCGCCCGATTCGTCCTTTATTTCCTAAAGGTTTCATGAACGAAGTTCAGGTCATGGCAACGGTCATGTCAACGGACAAAGAGTATGATACCGATATTGCAGCCTTAATTGGAACATCTGCGGCGCTGGCTATTTCAGGTATACCGTTCAAGGGACCAATAGGTGCTGCTCGAGTCGGTTATATTGATGAAATGTTTGTGTTGAATCCAAGCTTTGCACAGCTTGAAGAGTCTGATCTTGATCTTGTGGTTGCTGGTACTGACAGCGCCGTCCTTATGGTTGAATCAGAAGCCAAGGAATTAAGCGAAGATCAAATGTTGGGTGCTGTATTGTTTGGTCACCAAGAAATGCAGTCTGTTATTGCTGCAATCAAAGAGTTTGCAGCGGAAGTTGCTAACCCAACTTGGGTATTGCCTGTTGCAGTGCAAAATGAAGAGCTTAAAGCGCAGCTAGTTACAGGCTATGCCGATAAGTTGGCAGAAGCTTACCAGATTACTGATAAATTAGAGCGTTATACTCGCGTTGGTGAGATTAAGTCTCTGGCGTTAGCTGAGGTTGCTGGTAATGGCGACGGTCAGCCGTCGGCAGATGAAGTTAGTGGTTTGATTAGCAGCATTGAAAAGAATGTTGTTCGTGAAAGTGTGTTATCAGGTAAGCCGCGTATTGATGGGCGGGACTTGGATACCGTTCGACCTATTGCAATTGAGACGGGTATTCTGCCTAAGGTTCACGGTTCTGCGTTATTTACTCGTGGTGAAACTCAAGCGATTGTAACAGCAACGCTGGGAAGTCAGCGTGATGCGCAGATGTTTGATGCCTTAGAGGGCAAGCAAACTGATAACTTTATGCTTCACTATAACTTTCCTCCTTATTGTGTTGGTGAGACCGGGTTTTCAATGGGGCCTAAGCGTCGTGAAATTGGCCATGGTCGTTTAGCGCGTCGTGGTATTCAAGCGGTATTACCATCAGCTGAAGATTTCCCTTATGTAACGCGTATTGTGTCAGAGATTACTGAATCGAATGGTTCATCTTCTATGGCTAGTGTTTGTGGTGCAAGTTTGGCGATGATGGATGCAGGGGCTCCGTTGAAGGCTCCAGTTGCAGGTATTGCCATGGGTCTTGTAAAAGACGGCGAGAGATTTGCCATTTTGTCTGATATTTTGGGTGATGAAGATCACTTGGGAGACATGGATTTTAAAGTCGCTGGCACCGAAGGTGGTATTACGGCACTTCAGATGGATATCAAGATTGAAGGTATTACTGAAGAGATCATGGAAAAGGCGCTTGTTCAGGCAAAAGCTGGTCGTTTAACGATTTTAGGTGAGATGAATAAGGTGATTAGCTCTCATCGTCAGGATATTTCAGACGATGCGCCTGTTTACCTTACTATCAAAATCAACCCAGACAAGATCAGAGATGTTATCGGTAAGGGTGGAGCAATGATTCGTCAGATTTGTGATGAAACGGGCGCATCTATCGATATAGACGATGACGGTACTGTTAAGATTTATGGCGAGAACCGTGCAGCAGCAGATGCTGGTGTTGAGAAGGTTCAAGAAGTGACTGCTGAAGCAGAAATTGATGCAGTGTATACTGGTAAGATTGCACGTATCGTTGATTTTGGTGCTTTTGTTACCATCCTTCCTGGTACTGACGGTTTACTTCACATTTCTCAAATTGCAAATGAGCGTGTAGAGAAAGTGACGGATTATTTGGCTGAAGGTCAAGAAGTTCAAGTTAAAGTGTTGGATGTAGATAACCGAGGCCGAATCAAGCTAAGTATGAAGGCGCTGATTGAAGCAACGGAAGAGACTGTAAGCGAAAAGTAAGACGCAGGTGCGTTTGACTTAAGCATACAGACACAAAAAAAGTCGGCTAAGCCGGCTTTTTTTGTGTCTGTACATATCAAGTAAGGTATCTTTACTTGTTGTTTTGCTGGAAGTGTTGTATTAAAGCAGTTGGAGGGTTAGTCTAGAGGCGTTAGAACGCTGAGTTATTAATAGGCGTTTTCATTCTTTAAAATAAAAATAATAATTGGAGGTAAAGGATATGCCTATCTTTGGAATGCGGTTAATACAATGCACAGCTATAACTCTTATGGTGAGCCTTGCTTCTTGGGCTAGTGCGGAAGAGTGGCTGTTAGAGTTGCATGAAGATGGTGTGAAGCATTATACGAAACAGTCTGCAAAAAGCCCTGTAAAATCCTTTAAAACGATAGTTGTAGTCAAGGCGAATTTATCAAGTCTGGTTGCTTTGCTCAATGATAATTCTCAATTCCCTGAGTGGATGCATAAAACACTGGAAGTTGAAAAAATACGCGATATTAGTTCCCAGGAATCTTTGGTGTACCACGTATTTGATGCTCCTTGGCCTGCGAAAGATCAGGATAATGTGCTGTACTCAAAGTGGTCTCAGGACCCTGAGACTCTCATTGTTACAAAGAAAATTATTTCTGAACCACAATATATTAATGAGTTTAAGAATCGTCAGCGGCAGCAATTTTTTAATGCGCAGTGGGAGCTTAAGCCTCTTGGTGGTGGTGAGGTAGAAATTACATATACAGCGGAAATCCATCCGGGGACAGAAGCTCGAGAATGGATGGTGCAGTTGCTAGCATATGAAATGCCCTTTAAAACGATGAAGAATCTAAGGCAACTGTCATTAAATAGCTATAAAAAAGCGCGTTTTGCTTATGTGCAAGAGCCTAGTGTTGACGGTGTTGCGATGGTTGGTGGGGCTTTGGGAGCAAAATAAGCTAGATATTACTTTTGTTACTGCTAGCTTGTGCCTTCGGTAATCGGGAATGGGTTGTTTTTTAGTGTGCCAGATAACATAAGGATGATGTTGCTGAAGCCAATCCAGGGGTCTGCTTTTATCAGGCCCTTGACTGAATGATCAATATGACCCGCTTCAATTAGGGCGGATCGAAATACTTTGTAGTTATGCTGATTCAGGGCTTTTTGAAAAAATTGTTTGCGGTTGTCCCATACACGAAAATCTCTAAATGCTTTGGCAGCGGCCTGACCGTTTGATATGGCGGCAGATATACCTTCTAGTGCTCTAAGATCTTTTGATAGAACCCACAGGATAGCGATAGGCTCAACGCCTGAGTTTTGTAAGAATGAGAGTATGCGTAAGGCCTGTGTTTCATTGCCTTGGATGGCATAGTCGGCTAATTCGTATTGAGTATATCGAGCTTGATCTGCTACTGCTGAGCGGATGGTGTTGACGTTTACTGGGCCTGGGTCGATTAGAAGAGCTAGTTTATCAACTTCTTGTGCTGCCGCAAGCAGGTTGCCTTCAACCCTTTCGGCAAGTAGTTGGGTTGCCTCTTGGTCTGGGTGTAGCCCCTTGCTTGTCATGCGTTGTTGAATCCATTGAGGTAACTGATGGTTTTCAATTGGCCATATTTGAATTAGTGCGCTTTTGGCTTCTAGTGCTTGGAACCATTTGGTGCTTTGGGTTTTCCGGTCGAGTTTTCCGATGGTGAGAATAATTAAATTATCTTCGCTTGGGTGCTCTAAATAGGATGCTAAAGCTTTTTTTCCTGCCTCGTCTAATTTCGGTTTGCTCAGACGAATTTCAAATATCTTCCTGTCCCCAAATAAGGACATGCTGTTGGTTGATTCTAATAGTTGGTTCCAGCTGTAGCCAGCTTCAACGTTGTGCAGTTCTCTTTCGCTAAAGCCCGCTGCTCGAGCACCACTGCGGAGTTGGTCGCATGCCTCTTGCATTAATAACGTGTCTTCGCCACTCACAATGTAGAGCGGCATAAGGCTATTGCTTTGAGCTGCTTTTTTAATGTGTTGTAAAATCTGATTGGAGCGAAGTTTCATTATTTTACCGCTTGAAAGAAAGTTTTTCTAAATGGCGAATTATACGGATGGCCATTGCAGCATTCATTTCTCTCTCAAGTAATGCTTGCTCTTCGTCTTTTGCAGAGGCGTCCGTTTCGTTGTAATTATAGGGCTGTCGTGCCTGAATGGCCGTAGGCTCTAGTAATGTTTTTCCGGTTTTTTGCGTTACGTCTATGCTAAGGGATAATGTTAGTTCGTATAGCGCGGTTTTTCCTCGGCTATCGTAAGCGATGGTGCGTTTTTCGCGTTTGATATCGGAAATGGTCAGTGTTGTTTGGGCGGATTCTGAAAGCGATACGTTGGCACTACGCAACCACCTGTTTAGTTCGGAAACGATAGCTGCGTTAGGATTGTCAGACTGAACAAATAACTCAGGCAATTGGTTGCTGAGCTCACTGTTTCCGCGCAGGTGAAATCCGCACCCTGAACTCATCAATAGAAAGAGCGTAACGCCTAAGATGCTAATGATGTTCCGGGTGAGGAGTGCTCTTGTCATTGTCTAATACCTTGATTGTGAGGCATTGATTGAGCCGCTACCATTTGGTGAATGTTAGCGGCTATTTTGCAGCGCGTGTTTGGCTATTTGGCAACAATACTGACAAGTTTACCGGGAACAACGATAACCTTTTTGATGGTTTTATCCCCTACAAACTTGAGGACATTTTCATCTTTAAGAGCTCTTGCTTCGATGTTCTCTTTGCTTTCAGCTAGGCTAACGTCCATTTTGGCTCGTACCTTACCGTTTACTTGGATAACCATTTGTATGCTGTCTTTAACAAGTGCATCTTGGTCAACTGTGGGCCATTGAGCAGTTAGCACGTCGTCGGTGTGCCCTAATGCTTGCCATAATTCATGACAAACGTGGGGCACAATTGGGGCTAGCATAAGAACCGTGGCTTCAATGGCTTCATGGATAGTAGCTTGGTTTTCGGTGTTGTTATCAAGTTTGCTGATTGCATTGCAAAGCTCCATTATGGCTGCAATGGCGGTGTTAAATGTATAACGTCTACCAAAATCGTCGCCGACTTTTTGAATGGTTTCATGTAGTTTGCGGCGTAATGCTTTTTGATGTTTATTTAACCCAGCTATATCAAGCTCAGGGGGCGCTCCTTTGCTTATGTGGGTTGTGGCCAGTTTCCAGAAACGTTTTAGGAATTTGTTGGCGCCATCTACTCCGCTGTCTGACCATTCAAGAGATTGCTCTGGTGGGGCGGCAAACATCATAAACAATCGAACGGTGTCTGCTCCGTGTTGGTCAATAATGGCTTGAGGGTCGACACCATTATTTTTCGATTTGGACATTTTGATCATGCCCTTGTGATAAACAGGTTTGCCGTCTGAGCGAAGAGTCGCTTCGACTAATTGGCCTTTGCTATCCTTTTTGGCGTCAACATCTGTCGGGGAAAACCACTCTTGCCCGCCGTTGCTGGTTTCACGGTAAAAAGTATCCGCTAATACCATGCCCTGGCAAAGTAGGCGCTTAAAAGGCTCATCAGAGCTAACGAGGCCGGTATCTCGCATGAGTTTATGGAAAAAGCGAGAATATAATAAATGCAATATGGCGTGTTCGATACCGCCAATATATTGATCAACGGGCAGCCAGTAGTTGGCTTTTGATGGGTCAAGCATCTGGTCTGTACTATCTGGGCAGCAATAGCGGGCGTAGTACCAGGAGGACTCCATAAAGGTGTCGAAGGTATCGGTTTCTTTAAATGCTTCCTGGCCGTTGTAAGTGGTTTTTGCCCATTCCTTGTCAGCTTTGATTGGGGATGTTACGCCGTTCATGACAACGTCTTCAGGCAAGATAACGGGTAGTTGATCTTCCGGTGTTGCTACTTCGCTGCCGTCGGCCAAATTGATGATTGGGATCGGGGTACCCCAATAGCGTTGTCGGGAAACGCCCCAGTCGCGAAGTCGATAGTTTACGGTGATCTTGCCTTTGCCGAGAGATTCGAGGTGTTTTGCAATACTTTGAAAGGCTTCTTCGGAAGTGAGTTTGTCAAACTCGTCTGAATTTATCAATACACCTTTGCTAGTAAAGGCCTCCTTGGTTAAATCCACAACGGTATCATCGTTACTATTTGGGGTTATAACTTGGGATATTGGTAGTTGATATTTTTGAGCGAACTCCCAGTCCCGTTGATCGTGAGCTGGGACGGCCATGACTGCGCCTGAGCCATAATCCATCAAGACAAAATTCGCAATCCAGACGGGTACTTTGCTGCCGGTAATTGGGTGGATTGCATAAAGACCGGTAAATATTCCGACCTTTTCCATGGTGGCAATGTCGGCTTCAGCGGTTTTTGTGCTGGCGCAAGCCTGTACAAAATTTGCAATTTCGTTCTTTTCGGAGGCGGCTTTCTTCGCAAGTTCATGCTGGGCTGCGACGGCAACGTAGCTTACGCCCATCAGTGTGTCTGGACGGGTGGTGTAAACAGAAAGCGGTTGTTCGCCTTCAATATCGAATTCAAGCTCAACACCTTCGGATCGTCCAATCCAATTACGTTGCATGGTTTTAACTTGCTCAGGCCATTCGTCTAGCTGGTCGAGGTCGTTTAGAAGTTCTTCTGCATAATCGGTGATTTTTACAAACCATTGAGGGATTTCTTTGCGTTCAATGGTTGCGCCAGAGCGCCACCCCTTGCCATCTATCACTTGCTCGTTTGCAAGAACAGTTTGGTCAACGGGGTCCCAATTTACTGTCGCCATTTTTTTATAGACTAAGCCTTTTTCGAAAAGCTTAGTGAAGAACCATTGTTCCCAGCGATAATATTCTGGTTGGCAGGTGGCGATTTCACGGTCCCAGTCATAACCAAAGCCCAGGCGTTTAAGCTGATTGCGCATGTAATCGATATTCTCGTAGGTCCATTTTCCTGGCGCTACGTTATTTTTAAGAGCGGCATTCTCTGCCGGAAGACCAAAAGCGTCCCAACCCATAGGTTGCATGACATTTTTGCCATTCATGCGCTGATAGCGGCTGATTACGTCTCCAATCGTGTAGTTACGAACGTGCCCCATGTGCAATCGACCGCTGGGGTATGGGAACATCGAAAGGCAATAGTAAGGCTCTTTGATAGGATCTTCGGTGACCTTAAATGATTGGTTGGTTTCCCAATGAGATTGGGCTTTTGTTTCGATGCTTTGGGGATCGTACAGATTTTCCACGTGTTGGCTCTCTTGGACTTCAAATTGGACGTTAGATCAAGAGCGTAGGATACCTTAGGAGGCGTCTCAAGGTAAGGGCTTAATGACCCACCTTAGGGTTGTGTTTTGCGTTGTCGCCATGTTCTTAATGCAAAGATGACGATGATGAATGCCGAGCCTCCTAGTACGGGCCAATAGCCTGCGTGAGAATAGGGCGTCGAGCCTTTTGTTTGTAATATTTCCCCTCGTAACACGCCTTCTTCAAATTGAGGGATTGTGGCGATAGTGTCTCCCTGGTGGTTGATGATTGCGGTTATGCCTGTATTGGTTCCGCGCAGCATATATTTGCCCAGTTCAAGGGCTCGCATTCTAACCATTTCTAGGTGTTGGTCTGGCCCCCAGGAGTTTCCAAACCATGCGTCATTGGATACGGTTAGGAGAAAATCAGCGTCTTTGCCAAGTCTCCGTACAAGCTCAGGGTAAATAACCTCGTAACAAATAAAGGGCGCAAATGAGAACCCTTTTGCCTGGAGATTAGGTTGGTTGTACTGGCCTTTGCTAAAACTGGAGAGTGGTAAGTCAAAAAAAGGCATGGTGCCACGGATGATGTCTTCAAAGGGGATGAACTCACCAAAAGGTACCAGTTTTTGTTTGTGATACATGCCCTTTCCGTCACCGATTACAAAGATGGAGTTATAATATCGGTAATCTTTTTCTCCTGTTTCCCAGGACGGGATGCCGCTGATAACTGCCGTGTTTGTTGTTCGGCCTTTAAGGTCTAAGGGGGCGATAACTTCTTGTGCTTCGTTGTAGAAAATGGGGTAAGCCGCTTCCGGCCATAAAACCACATCTTGCTCCCACTCTGTTTCGGTTAGAGTGAGATAGGTGTTAATAATATTGTCACGCTCTAAGGGGTCCCACTTTTTTCCTTGGGGAATATTGCCCTGGACGAGGCTGACACTAAGTGAGTTTTTAAGGCTGACCTTTGTCCATTCAATATCGCTAAGAAAGTGTGCGCCTCCCCAAATAAGAATCAGGGGGAGGATGGCGATTATGCGTTTAGTGGGTTGTTGAATGCCAATAAGTGCTGTGTGAGATGATGCAATGGCCAGCCAGCTAAGGCCTAACACGCCAACAATTGGAGCAAAGGCTCTTAATGGGGCATCAATAAATGCGTACCCCATAAATAGCCATGGAAAGCCGCTAAGTAGCTCAATTTTTACCCATTCAAAAAGAATCCACAAACTTGCAAAGGTTAGTATGCCGAAGCGTTGCAAGCCCAGTTTTTGATACAGCCAGGCTTGCATTCCAAATAAAAGGGCCAGCCCACCAGTAAAAATAAACGTCATTATGATGGCGAGTGGTGCCGGCGTGTGACCATGGTAATGAATGCTAACAAATACCCACGATACACCGACACCGTATAGCCCTAAGCCGTAAAGCCAGCCGCGTATGGCTGCGCTGCGGGGTGTTTGATCGTTTAGCATCATGATAAATAGAGCTACGGATACTAGCGTAATGGGCCAGAAGCTTAGGGGCGCAAATCCTAGCGCAAATAAGCAGCCTGCTAGCAAAGAAATAACGTGCCCTTTGGTGCCGGAGGTGATTGCGATTCGTGTTTCGGGAGGGGTATCGTATAAGCTCATGATAGCCTGAAGGTAATTGCGATAAAGGGGTGTTTAGGGGGTGTGGGTGTGCTTGGGTAAGCTATTACCCAAGTGGTGTGACTTCCAATAAACGTATAGCTCTGTTGTCGGCATTAAGCACTTTGAAGTGAAATGAGTCAACTTCAATGGTTTCGCCTCTTTCAGGTAGGTGCCCAAAGCAACTTAGTGCTATGCCGCCGATAGTGTCGAACTCATTGTCGCTAAAATTTGACCTGAAGTGCTCATTGAACTCTTCAATAGGAGTAATGGCTTTGACAATAAATTGATTGTCTTTGCCGTGCTTGATGAGGTGCTCATCATCAATATCATGTTCGTCTTCAATTTCTCCGACAATTTGCTCTAGTACATCCTCGATAGTCACTAGGCCTGCCATAACGCCGTATTCATCAATGACAACAGCCATATGGGTGCGTGTTTCTCGAAATTCACGCAACAATACGTTAAGACGTTTGCTTTCAGGGATAAATGTTGCAGGACGAATAAGTTTTTTGAGAGAAGTTTTTTCAAGCTTTCCCTTAGCGGCCAAAGGTAATAGGTCTTTGGTAAGCAATAGGCCTTCAATTTCGTCCTTGGTTTCTCCGTATACCGGGAAGCGTGAGTGGGCCGAATCAATGACGAGGTCAAGATATTCGCTAGGTGTGGCGTTCACCGATATCATGACGCTTTGTGTGCGGGGGATCATGATCTCTTTGACCTTCATGTCAGAAACCTGCAGGGCTCCCTGAATGATGCTCAGTGCTTCGTGGTCCAGTAATCCATTCTCTTGAGCAGTGCCGAGTATTTCCAATAGCTCTTTTCTGCTTTGCGGCTCCCCCGATAGAAAATGGGATATTTTATCTAGAAATGTTTTTCCAGAGGAGCCGTTTCGACTGTGCTCGTCGCTCATTTGTTTTTGTAAACCTTTGTTGTTTATTGATCGGTATAGGGGTCGGTAAAGCCGAGTTCGGCCATTGCTTTGACTTCAATCGCTTCCATTATTTCTGCATCGCTGTCTTCAGCGTGATCGAAGCCCAATAGGTGTAAAGTACCATGAATTGCTAAATGAGCCCAATGACTACGTTCAGTTTTATGTTGATCGTTTGCTTCTTTGCTGACAACAGGGGCACAAATAATAATATCGCCTAGCAAATTGACATCGATACCTTCTATTCCCTCAGGTACTTCAAAAGGGAAAGATAATACATTGGTGGCGTAGTCTTTTTCTCTGTAGGTAAAATTGAGTTTTTTGCCTTCATTGGCATTCACTATACGTATTGTCATGTCAAAATCTGGTGGAGTTGAATCTGCTTCGTTATTGTTATTGCCTTGGCTGCGTGCAAAAAATAGTGCGGTTTTTGTCCATAGGCAAAAGTCTGTTTCTGATGCGGGAATGTTATAGTTATCTGGGTTTTGAAAATCAAGAATGATACCGTCGGGCATGTTCTTCTGAGTCCTTAATGAGCTGTTAGTGAGTGTTGCCCGTTTTTTGATCATGAGCTTCGTAAGCTTCAACAATGCGTTGAACCAAGGTGTGCCTTACAATATCCTTGGCAGCAAAGTAAGAAAACCCAATACCTTCGACGCCATCGATAACCTCCATCGCATGCTTTAATCCTGAAAGTTGACCTTTGGGTAAGTCAATCTGGGTGTGGTCTCCGGTAATAACCGCTTTTGAGCCAAAACCAATTCGAGTTAAAAACATTTTCATTTGTTCTTTTGTTGTGTTTTGGCTTTCGTCCAAAATAATAAATGCATGATTTAGCGTTCTACCTCGCATGTAGGCAAGAGGAGCAACCTCAATCACTTGGCGTTCAATAAGTTTACTGACTCGTTCAAATCCGAGCATTTCATATAATGCATCATAAAGCGGGCGCAGGTATGGGTTGATTTTCTCAGCGAGATCGCCAGGAAGGAAACCTAGTTTTTCTCCCGCTTCTACAGCAGGACGCACTAGCAGTATGCGGCGAACATCTTCGGCTTCTAGTGCGTTCACGGCGCAGGCGACTGCTAGATAGGTTTTGCCTGTGCCCGCTGGGCCTATGCCAAAATTGATGTCATGACGAAAAATGTTTCGTACATAGTCTTTTTGGTTTTCACCTCGCGGTTTGATGCTGCCTTTGCGAGTGAGGATGGATAAGTCTTGCAAAGTTTCTGAGTCCGAACGGAAGTGCGCGGTTGTTTTATCCGTGTCTGCTTCGTTTGTGTGAGTTTCGGTGTTGCTGCTTCCAGTCAGTGTCATTAGTAGTTCATTTAGCTGTATGTGTAAGGAGTTAGGTGTGATTTCTTCGTCAGACTCTGTATTGGAGTATAGGTCGTTTAATAAGTGGCTGGCTACTGACACGTTGTTGGGTTGCCCTTTTAGTTGAAAGGCATTGCCACGATTTTTTATCTCGACAGTTAAGGCGGATTCAATTTGTTTTAGGTGTTCATCGAATTGACCGCACACATTCGCTAATCGGCGAGGATCATTGGGTGTGAGAGTGAGTTGCTGAGTGGTGGCTGAAATATTCAAGATGATGTAAGGCCGCTCCTACGGGGGTGGGTTGTTATCTAATAGGATATACCTATGCGTAAAAGAGTCAAAGCACGCTGTCGAAACCCTTTACACTAATTTGCTTAGGTTTTTGACGTTAATTCTAACCCTTTGAAAAATAAAGAATATATTTTTTGGCATATTTTTTGCTTTGTGATGCGAAAGTGGTCGTATTCGGTGATAGCTGCCGGTACGTGTAGTCCTGAGTTTGATGTGGAAGTAGTAAGGGTTGTTATGAAGCGCGTGGTAATGTTATTGGGTTTGGTTGTGTTATTTGTTCCTGTTTTTGCGTATGCATTTAATGAAGAGTTTTCTGGCTCTAGAGCTTTGTCATTTTTGACGGCTGACAATATGTGGTATATGACTGAAATGTATGGTTCGATTGCGTTGTTTGTTGTTGGCTTGACGAGTTTAGTGGTTGCAAGGAAAAGGCAAAAAAACCAGTAATCATATTGGAAAAGCTAAAGATCAGACATTAAAAGGCCGCGACTCCGCGGCTTTTTAATGTCTGATCTTTAGCTTTTGATATTGTTTGTACGGTGCTTTAGTTTAGCAGTGAGCCGATTAATGAATTAGTATAGGCATTGTCGATTCGAACGTTAACAAACTTCCCTATCAGCTCATCATCATCGTGTTGAAAGTTCACTACTCGATTGTTTTCCGTTCGGCCCTGAAGTTGGCTCGGGTCTTTCTTTGATATACCGTCGACTAGAATTCGCTGAGTCGAGCCTACCATGCGGCGGCTGATTTCTTGTGTATTTTGCGTTATTCGGTGTTGCAGCAAGCTTAAGCGTTGCTTTTTCACTTCGTCAGAAAGGTCATCGGCTAGCTCGGCAGCAGGTGTGCCGGGGCGAGCGCTGTAAATAAAGCTAAAGCTGTGGTCAAAGCCAATGTCATCTATGAGCTTCATGGTATCTTGGAAGTCTTGTTCGCTCTCCCCTGGGAAACCAATGATAAAGTCGGAGGACATACTTAAGTCTGGTCGAATGGCACGCAATTTTCGGATTTTAGATTTGTATTCCAGTGCCGTGTGGCCTCGCTTCATCATCGCAAGTATGCGGTCTGAACCGCTCTGTACGGGCAAGTGTATGTGGCTAACCAGTTCGGGAACTGTGGCATAAGCATTGATCAGCGAATCGCTGAATTCAACAGGATGAGAAGTGGTGAACCTAATACGGTCAATCCCTTCAATCTTCGCAATGATGGTGATTAACTCTGCAAGATCTACGGTTTCTTCACTCTCAGTTGTTCCCTGGTAGGAGTTTACATTTTGCCCCAATAAATTGACTTCGCGAACGCCAAGGTTGGCAAGGTGATGTATTTCTTTTAGTACGCCATCAACTGGGCGGCTGACTTCCTCACCGCGAGTGTAAGGAACTACGCAAAATGTACAGTATTTGCTGCAACCTTCCATGATGGATACAAAGGCTTTAGGGCCTTCAACACTTGGTTCGGGTAATGCGTCAAATTTCTCAATTTCAGGGAAGCTAACATCAATTACTGCGGCGTCAGTAATCTTAACATCGTTGAGCATTTTGGGTAGGCGGTGCATCGTTTGAGGGCCAAAAATCACATCGACATAAGGTGCCCGATCTTTTATTGCACTTCCTTCTTGGCTGGCAACGCAGCCCCCAACGCCAATAATAATGTCTGGGTTGGCTTCTTTTAGTTTGCGCCAGCGACCGAGCTGGTGAAACACCTTTTCTTGGGCTTTTTCACGAATGGAGCAGGTGTTGAGCAATAAAACATCGGCTTCTGAAGCGTCATCTGTTTCCTCTAACCCATGTGTTGTTTCGAGTAAATCTGCCATACGAGATGAGTCATACTCATTCATTTGGCAGCCATGGGTTTGGATAAACAGTTTCTTGGTCATAATGATCTTCGTGGGTTGTACAAATAAGGGGCATCATTATACCTATGAGTGGCTTGCATTCCCAGTGTGTTCTAGTTTGTAGGAGTATAAGCCTAACGAAGTTTTGTTAATTTTGGTTGCTTCGCCTAAGGTCAATGATTTACTTTTACGGGCATCAATTATAATAACCTTAGGCAGAAGGGACTGTTTGTATGTCATTAAGTGATTTTTCGACGTTTGATTTCTTTGCAGAAAGGATTAAGCACACAGTGTATAAGCTGGGTGATGGCTCAAAACCAGGGGTTTTGATTATTCAGGAGTTACCAGGAATTGGGGAGCAGACCATCGCACTAGCCCGCCGGTTACATGCTGATGGTTTTACTGTGTATTTGCCTCACTTGTTTGGAAAATTTAATGCGCCAGTTGAGCCACTTAAAAACCTGGGCCGCTTATGTATTAATCTTGAGTTTCGTTTGTTAGCAAACCGCCGGCGAAGCCCTATATCAAATTGGTTGCGTGCCTTGAGTCGTAAAATGCAGGATGAGTGTGACGGCCCTGTTGGCGCGATCGGCATGTGTCTGACGGGTGGGTTTGTATTGACCTTGATGATGGATGACAGTATTGCGGCGCCAGTCATGAGTCAACCATCTCATGCGGGCGGCGTTGGGGGAAGAGGGAGACAAGAGACTCTGGGTGTGCCGATTGAAGACGTGAATGCGGCAGTGGCGAGAGCTAAGCGGGATAATGTGGATGTTTTAGGTCTGCGCTTCACTAACGATCCTCTCTGTACAAATGCCCGGTTTAATAAGATGGAGGAGCTATTTGGGGGGCATTTTCGACGGTTTGAAATTGACTCATCGTTGTTCAATAAATGGGGGAATAGGTTAGCTGCACATTCTGTATTAACGTTGGAGTTCAAAGATGAGCCTGACCACCCAACGGTAAAGGCTTACGACCACATGGTTTCGTTCTTTCATGAAAAGCTTGGATCGTAAAGGTGTGTGTTGTGAATTGCTTTCTATTAATTAATAGAAAGCAATTTCTTTGGAGCAGGCTGTTGGCTGAGATTGTTTGCATATGGTAAATACGTCTTTTTTGCCTACGCGGGACCAAATGTATTTTTTGTCTTCTGCTTTGCCCTGAGTTTTTGCGACCCCATTCTTAAAAATAGTCACCGCTTCATCGGTTTCCCATTGCAGCGTTACTAGACGCCAGATAAAGAATTGATAGGACTTCACCTCAACAATGGAGATGGGGTATGTTTGGGGGGCTTCATCAGGGTATTCATTTCCTTGCATTTTTCCGGTTAGATATACGGGGCGTTGCTGTTGTTGAATGGTTTCGGTTACAGAGGTTTGTATTTGTTCCAACGAGGAGGAGTTTAAGGTGTTTTTGTCTACAATTAACGCGTAATGAAAATTGTCCGGGTTAGAAATGGGGCTATTTACTAAGTCACTTTGAATCATCAGTTTATAGCCAGAGCTGTTGTTGCTACCGATATCCTGAGTTCCCCAAATATCACCATTTTCAGGGTTGTTTAATGGGTTGCCCTGGAAAACCTGTTGATCCGTGATCACCGTTAAATTGTTGATATCAAAATGTTTCGGGATGAATATTTCTGTCGGCGCTGAGGATTCCTGACCTTGCCATGTTAAGAGTGCAAACTCTTTATCGTTAAAGAATTGTTGGTCGTTTGCTGTGATGCTAGCCCATTGCGAGGTGATACCTGCACCGTCAGTCGATAAGTCGTTATAGTAAAAATTGACGACGTTACCTTGGATTCGTCTAGGATAAACGCGCTGCACCTGGTGGTGATCAACGGTTAGATTTTCACCCTTGATAGCAGAGAAGTCCTCTTCGTTCCATCCATCCCCCTGGGTGATGATTTTGTTGGGGTTACCATTCATCACTTCTTCGTGTTGATCTTTGTAGATATCCCAATGCCATTGGGTGCCAGAAATTAAGGGGGTATAGAAATCAAGTGTGCGATCTTTTTTAGTATGATGTTCATCGCTTGCTTCCATTGCCTGGTAGGTTGCTTTGACGATGCGAGTATGGTCTTTACTGCCACCATCATTATCGGCTAACCACATGCCATACTCACCTAATAAAACAGGCATGTCCAAGAAGCGCATTTCCTCACGAACTCGCTCAAGGTTTTCAAAATATTCTGCATTTTCAACACGGTTGAGGTTGGAGACACCCATGCGGCCTGCGTCATAGAAATGAGGTGCAAACACAAAGCCTGCGCCGGGTTTATTTTCTAGATATCCGCCGCCAGTCGGGGGAGTGAAAAAACCAGCGTTAGTATCCCAGAAAACGTTAGGTTCGGCATAGACCCATTTTTGATCCCAGCCTTGATTGTCCATGATGGTTTTTACGCGTTGGTAAAAAGGCCATAACTTTTCGTTGTCGTATTCGCTAGCACTACTAACGTGTCCAATGCCGTAGATAGGTTCATTAAAAGGTTGGACGCCTAATACAAAATCAAACTCTTCCGGTGTAAGGTTTGCTTTGATATAGGAGATGCTGCGCTCTAGCTGCCATAGGAACTCATCTTGTACATGGCGTTCACCATTATCGGTATTGATGGCTTCATTATCAAAGAAATTGCGATACGCTTTTCTGACTGCGAGGTTGGTAACGTTGTTTTGGCTCCAAGCAAAACAGATAATGCCGCAACCGCTAGGTGGATATTCTGAGCCGCGAATAATCCATTCGGGAGCGCCGTTCCCGGTATGAGGCATGTTGGCGGTAAATAAATGCCGCGAATAGAGGTCAACATGATAATCAATAAATACATAAACGCCGTTTGCAATTGCTTGTTTTGCTTGTTGAACTATCGCATCTAGATAGAGGTAGTCAATAATATCAACGTTCGGGTGGGTGCCTTCCCAGCCAACGGTAAAGCGAGCGATATTGGCGCCAGTGTATTCTCGTAATAGCCGGAACCCTTTTTCGGCATCTTCGGTGGTTTTGAAGGGTTTAAAACCTTTGTCCGCTAACTTAACGGACCCAGAAACGTTCCACCCTCGAAAGTAGACTTCTCGTCCTAGTCCGTCTCTGTATGTGTGATCGGTAATGGTTTGGTTGTCGAGTGTTACAGTACGAGTAGATTGGTGGATTTGGCTGGCTGCTCTTGTGGTTGAATAATCAGCGTTAGCAACGTTTGCCTGGGTTGGAGAAAAAATGCTAGCAGAAAGAAGTAACGCACCAATCCTTGGCCACCAGTAGGGGGAGTGTTCGCCCATAACAACACCTTAATAGTTATTTTATTATTATTTGGTGGGACTAACGTACCATGCTGGCGGCCGATTGAACAGTGGGATCAGGCCTCTTGGTTTGGAAAGAGGCTTCATTGGTGGTTAAACAGGGTGTGTGACTGTGTCAAGACGGTTGCTTAAGGATTACAAGAATGACAACGGCAACAAGTATAAAAACAGGCAGTTCATTGAAAAATCGAAAGAACTTCTCTGACCTTGTATTTGCATCCAATGAGAACTCACGTTGATATTTACCACACAAATGGTGATAACCAAGAAGCAATATTATTAACATTAGCTTTATATGCATCCAGGTTGCTTGGGCGAAGTAACTGTCCCAGCGATCAATTAGCATCCAGATGCCGAGAGTTAGTGCGATGACAGCGCTAGGGGTCATGATACCTCGATATAACTTTCGCTCCATTATTTTGAAACGATCGGAGCCCCTACTATCACCTTCTCTTAGCGCCTGCACGTGATAAACATATAAGCGTGGCAAATAAAACAAACCGGCAAACCAGCATATAACCGCTATGACATGAAAAGCTTTAACGAGAAGCATACCTATTTTTATCCTTATTCGACAGAATAAACCAACGTGCGTAAATATTATCGATAAAATCGTTCAATATCTTTGCGGGTTACTATACCAAAAACTCGGTGGATAGTGGGTGCTGACATGCGATGAACATAAACTGCATCCAAGGAGCGGTTATCCATAACGTCAAGCGCTTCTTTTAAGGTTGCGCTCATTAGTACGGGGGTTACGTCGTAACGACTAGCGGGAATTTTCAGGAGGTTGATAGTATCATTTTTCTCAGTATCTGATTTCGTATTGTTCTCTGTGGTGTTCTCGCTAAGAGAAGTCTTGTACTCAGCTTGAGTGCCATGTCGATGGTTATCTGGGTGCTCTTCCAGATACCGTGCCAGGTCTGCTGTGGGAATGATGTGGCTTGGGTTGTTGTCAATACCGACTAATATCCACTCGTGTTGTTGTGCTACTAGCTCTTTTGCTTGTTGAAAGGTTAGCTCACGTTTGGCTCTACTAAAACTTCGCTCCATCGCTGCGGGGACGGCTGTTCGGTGTAAATGCTGTGATAGTGCGGAAGTTTTGAGATCTACGCCTTGTTCTGCAAGTAATGCCTGGAAGATACTTTTTTGTTTAAAGACTTCAGAGCTAATCATGCTGGCAACCACAACTACAAGCATGCCAGGGAAAATAATGTTGGGGTTAGATGTGAGTTCTAGTAAGGCCATTAATGCGGCAAGAGGGGCTTGCAAGACTGCGCTCATCATTCCTGCAAGGCCTAGCATGGCATAAAAGTTTGCGCTGGCGCTACTGTCAGGTACTGTTGCTACCCCAATGTAACCCATGGCGGCACCTGCTGTTGCGCCCATAAATATCGATGGCCCTATAAGTCCACCGGGAATTCCAGACCCTGCAAATAAACTGGTGGCGACTAATTTTGTAAGTGTAATGAGCAGTAATGTCGTTAAGCCAATTTCCCCGACTAATGCTGCGTTGACGGTGTCGTAACCAACCCCCATAACTTGCGGTGTTATAAGTGCGATTAATCCACCTGCAGCCCCTACGAGCGTGAAACGCAGACTGACGGTGATGTTATGTGTGTGACGATACGTGAGGCGGCTTAGCCAGATAAAGCTTGCTGCTAGGCATCCGAAAATAACACCGGAAAATAATATATAAGGCAACTCTAGTAGCGTGGATATTTGTAATGTAGGTACGTTGAACGCTTCGTCATGACCGTAAACTGCACGGGTCATTGCTGCTCCTACAACTGAGGCAAGGATAATGGGGGTAAAGGTTGAAATGCTGTATTCGAGCATGACCACCTCCATCGCAAAAATAACACCCGCGATGGGAGTGTTAAACGATGTGGCAATGGCAGATGCACAGCCGCAGCCAACCAGAACCCTCATGCTGTTGTTGGGTAGCCCTGCCCATTGTGCCAGCAAGCTGCTGCTGGCAGCACCTAAGTGTACGGCAGGGCCTTCACGTCCCATTGAATGCCCGCTAGCTAAGGATATAGCCGCGCCAAAAAACTGTACTAATAATCCCTTAAAGGACATGTTGCCTTGCTGATGGTTGAAGCGTTCCATGACTAACCCCACACCAGTACGATGCAACCCTTGGGGAATAAAGTGAAAAAAGACCCCTAGGCATATGCCGCCAATCAATGGCAGTAAGAAATACCAAATTGATGATAAGCTTTCAAAGTTCTCAGATGAACCTTGTAGGTAAAGCTTTTGCACTTCTTCTGTGGCAAGACGAAATAATAAAATGGTGCCACCAGATAGGCAGCCTGCAATAATACCAAGCCCAGAAAGCAGTGGTAGTGCATCGATATAAGCCAGTTTGTCTCTTAGGTTATCTAAATCTATGCGTATCATCAGGTAGGTTTTCGTATCTGATCTATCCTAGAAGTAATGGGTAGATCTTGATGGATTTGAAGGGTAATAATCGATATTGATCTTAAGGTATTCTCTACATTATATGCACTAATGGTATTTGTTGCGTTAAATCATTAAATATTCGAGTCAAATCATTGTGTTGACGTTTGACTGTTATATCATTGGTTACTCAAAAGAATGTTGTATTTCAAGAAGCTAAAGGTGTTGGTGTGATTAAAGTAGGAATTGTTGGTGGGACTGGATATACCGGTGTAGAGCTTCTTAGGTTGTTGGTGGTGCATCCTAATGTAGAGATACTTGCTGTAACCTCGCGTTCTGGGGCTGGTAGTGCTGTTGCTGATATGTATCCCAATTTACGGGGCTTTTTATCGCTGCCGTTTAGTGAGCCAACAGTTGAGAACTTGAGTCAGTGTGAGGTTGTCTTTTTTGCTACCCCTAACGGGATTGCGATGGATATGGCGCCACAGTTAATCGAACGTGGTGTAAAAGTGATTGACTTGGCTGCCGACTTTAGACTTCAAGACTCTGCTGTGTCTGAGCAATGGTATGGTAAGTCTCATTCTTGCGTAGACCTTTTGGACGAAGCTGTGTATGGCTTACCAGAGGTAAACAGAGAACGTATTAAGACGGCTCGAGTGGTGGCTAATCCTGGGTGTTACCCTACCGCAGTGCAATTAGCATTTTTGCCGTTATTGGAAGCAGGCTTGGTTGATCCTTCTATGTTAATTGCTGATGCAAAGTCAGGTGTTAGTGGTGCTGGTCGTCAAGCCAGTGTGGGGAGTTTGCTTTGTGAAGCTTCTGAAAGCTTTAAGGCTTATGGCATGTCAGGCCATCGACACCTACCAGAAATTACACAAGAGCTTAATCATCAAGCTAAAACTCCGGTAAACCTAACGTTTATCCCTCACCTAACACCGATGATTCGAGGCATTCACGCCACATGTTATGGGCAGTTAACGGGTGAGATCTCTGCCGGAACGGATGCAGAGTTGCAGGCGTTGTTTGAGCAGCGTTATGAAAATGAACCTTTTGTTGATGTAATGCCTGCGGGGTCAACACCAGAGACACGTAGCGTTAAAGGTTCCAACATTTGCCGAATTGCAGTGCACCGCCCTCAGGGTGGGCGTACCGTTGTGATTTTGTCGGTGATTGATAACTTGGTGAAAGGGGCGGCAGGTCAGGCGGTACATAATATGAACTTGATGTGTGATTTGGATGAAAAGGCCGGGTTGGGACAAGTACCAATGATGCCTTAATGAGAGTGATTCTGTGAAAACTCAACGTAAACCGATTGTTCAAGAAAGCTCCCAAACTTCTATGGTGCTGGTGCCTCATCGCAAAGGACATAAAGTAAAGCGAATCATGAGCGCTTTGCTTGCGATGTTGATTGTTGCATCAGTTTTTGCAGGAGCGGGTTATTGGACCGGGGTTCGTCACCACCTGGAAGCAATTGTAGAGAACCAGGAAATGAAAGGGCAGTTGCGGTCATTAAAAAGCAAACATGTTGAGCTGCGAGGGGTGGCGGCTGTTGACAGGCATGGCAGTGTTCTTGAGAAAAAAGCAACAGAGCGTGTTCGTCAAGATAATGTGCTGCTGCAAAATAAAGTGGCTGAATTGCAAGAAGCTGTGAGCTTTTATAAAGGCATCATGGCCCCCTTGAGAAATGATAAGGGGCTACGCATTGAAAAATTAAGTGTGCAGCGAACCGCAGACAGTGCTCGCTATCGGTATAAAGTAGTGCTAACGCAAGTTGCTAATAATAGCTCTTATGTGTCCGGTAGTTTGCACATTCGTGTGCTAGGTACCAGCAAGGGAGAGCAGAAAGCGTTATCGTTAAAGGCGCTGTCAGAATCGGCAAATAAAGATGGCGCAAAGTTCAAATTTCGCTATTTCCAAGATTTATCTGGAGAGTTGACGTTACCTGGTGGCTTTATACCTGATCAGGTGGAAGTAGTAGCACAATCACGGGGCAAAAAAGCCATGCGTTTAGAACGTTTATTTGACTGGAAAATTGAGGAGATTGCATCCGATGTGGGGCAAAGATAAAGGTAAGAAAGTAGACTTTGATCGTCATGCAGGTAAAACCACCATGGTTTCTAAAGGAACTGAAATTAGTGGTGATATTGTGTTTGAAGGTGGGTTGCTAGTAGAAGGAATTGTAAAAGGAAATATCCAGGCTACGCCTGGGAGCGAGGCGTTGTTGCGCTTAAGTGAGGCTGGTGTTATTGAGGGTGAAATACGTGTTCCAAATGTGGTCATCAATGGCAAGGTATTGGGTAATGTGTATTCACCTGGCCATGTGGAATTGGCATCAAAAGCGGTAGTAAATGGGGATGTCCATTACCACCTGATTGAAATGGTGATGGGCTCAGAAGTGAATGGCTCTCTTGTGCACGACCAATCAGAAAGTGCCAGCTCGCCACCTGTCCAGGAGATGGGGGTGACTAAGAAGAGCAAAGGCAAAGATAAGGGCGTGGAGATTGTTGGGGACGGGGATAATATTGCTGCTAAGCCAAGCTAAACTTGACTAAATTACTCGGAATTAAGATAATAGCCCAACGTAAGGTAGAAGGGTGAGGTAATAGTATGAGTGAGGAAGTAGAGAACACTCAGTCTGCAATGGTGTTTTGTGATAGTGCTGCGAAGAAGGTGAAGTCCCTAATCGATGAAGAAGGGAATCATAATCTTAAATTGCGAGTGTATATCACCGGAGGAGGCTGCTCTGGCTTCTCTTATGGCTTTAGCTTTGATGAAGAAGCTAAAGATGGTGATACGGTTATAGAAAATGCAGGAGTCACTATGTTGGTTGATCAAATGAGCATTCAGTATTTGATGGGGTCAGAAGTGGTGTATAGAGAAGGTTTGCAAGGCTCTCAATTTATAGTAAACAACCCTAACGCAACAGCTACATGTGGTTGTGGCTCTTCATTTTCGGTTTGATATTCTACGTATATTGCCGTATTAACATAGGTTTGTTGGTGCGGTGATTCGAGTTTGACGTTTACATTTATAAAGTTTTTAGACTCTTTTCTACAGGTTGAATTACAAGCCGTTTTTCCCTGGATAAATCCCCCCAAGAATGACACGCTGGGTTGCCCCAGTAACGCTGGGTAAATTACCTGTAAGATTGTGTTTGGTTTGTCTTGCGAGCCATGCAAAAGCAATGGCTTCAACCCATTCGGGGTCTACACCTATACTTTGTGTGCTTGCAGTTGGTATGCCACATGCTTGCCCTAATCTTTCCATTAAATAGGTGTTTAATACTCCTCCTCCACATATATATAGATGGCTTGCACCAACGCAGTGCGTACGGATTGCATTTTTTAGGCTGATAACCGTTAATTCAAGTAGTGTGGCTTGAATGTCTTCCGGTATGCTTGTGCAGTAGGATTTAAGGTAACCATTTAGCCATTCTTCGTTAAACTGCTCTTTGCCAGTGCTTTTTGGAGGGGGAGAATCAAAATAATCAAAAGCTAATAATTCATTTAATAGGCTTTCTATTGGTGTGCCAGATCGAGCCCACTCGCCTTGCTTGTCGAAATCATTGGCGGTGTGTTTTTTGCACCATAAGTCCAGGAGTCCGTTTCCAGGTCCGGTATCAAAGCCAGAACACCGGAGGTTTTCATCATTTGGTATCCAAGTGATGTTGGCGATACCTCCTATATTGATGATAACTCTGTTTTCGTTTTTATTGTGGAATATTGCTTGGTGAAATGCCGGTGCTAGAGGAGCGCCCTGTCCATTTGCTGCTATATCTTTACGACGAAAGTCTGCAATAGTAGTGATGCCTGTATTGTGGGCAATAGTGCTGGGATCACCAATCTGGAGAGTAAAGGGGTGGTTGAGTTCTGGGCGGTGCCTTATTGTTTGGCCGTGGCTTCCAATCGCACAAATTGCTTCAGGGTGTAGCCCAGCCTTTTGTATAAGGTTATTAACGGCAACTGCAAAAAATGCACCTAATGACCTGCATTGCTGGCCCATGGTATCTATTTCATTGTTTCCGGGGGTAAACAGCGCTAGCAAATCAGATCGTTGTTTTGCGGAATAAGGTGCAAAGAAAGTGTCAACTACTGAAAAGGCAGTTGCTGAGGAGAATTCAACTAGTGCTGCGTCAACACCATCAAGGCTGGTTCCTGACATTAAACCAATATAACGTTCTGCGGATGGTGTTTTTGTCACTGCTTAGTTGTTGCTAGCGAGTGAGGGTGAGATCGCGTTTGCATATGCTGCCAGTTGGGTTTGCATGCTCTCAGCGTGAAGCAAAAAGTTAGCTTTTTCGTTTTTGGCAATAGGTTCGGCGTGAGGTAATTTAACGGTAACGGGATTACGTACCGCCCCGTTAAGATAAAACTCATAATGTAGGTGTGGGCCTGTTGCTAGACCTGAGCTACCAACATAGCCAATGGTCTGGCCTTGTTTGACGCGCTTTCCGGATCGAGCATTCTTAGCGTAACCGTTTAAGTGTGCGTAAAGGGTGCGGTAGCGTTGACCATGCTGAACGATAACCACGCGACCATATCCACCTTTTCTGCCCGCATAGATGATTTTACCGTCACCGGTGGATTTTATGGGGGTGCCTCGGGAGGCTGCGTAATCTGTGCCTTTATGTGCACGGATGGTGTGAAGCACTGGGTGCTTGCGACGCAGGTTAAAGTGAGAGCTGATTCTGGCGAAATTAATGGGTGATCGTAAGAAGGCTTTGCGCATGCTGTGGCCTTCAGGGGTGAAGTAATTCTTACTGCCATTTTCTGATTCATGTTGAATTGCAGTAAACACTTTACCCTGATTTATGAATTGCGCGGCCAAAATATTACCGTCTTTGATTTTTTCGCCATCAAGGTACATCTCTTCGTAAATAAGTTTGAATGAATCACCTTTGCGAATATCCAGAGCAAAATCCACATCCCAGCCAAAAACATTGGCAAGCTCCATAATCAGGTTTTGAGATAGGCCTGCTTTTTGCCCCGCTTGGAATAGACTGTTACTGATAGTAGCTTCGCTGTATTTGGAATACGCGGTAAGTTGTTTTGTCGTTTTGTTAACGGCGTAGCTATTGTCTGTTTTGATGAAAAGAGTGCTTTCGAGCTTGCTCTCTATGTAATTGAGCTGGTTAAGCTTGCCTTCCTCATTAATATCAAATAGCAGCTCTTGCCCCGGCTTAAGACGGGTAAGGGCTTTTGAGTTGCCACCAAAGTGGGTAATGTTGTAAACGTCTTGGGCATTTAGACCTGCACGTTTGAATATGTGACTGAGGGTGTCACCAGATTTGACGGTTTGTTTGGACCAGTGGGTTTTTAGCGCCAAGGGTTCCAGTGTTAGTGCCGGAGTTTCTGTAGGTTGAGGTTTTGTTGTTGAGTTGCTCGTGAGCTCCGGCGTTAAGAGTAAAGTGGTTCGCTTCGCTGATGCGTCGGGTGCGGGAAGCACTGCGAGTACGACTAGTGTGATGATGGAGGCGATTGATGCCCAGGCTAGATGTTTCTTTGGGTAAGCTTTGGCAACTTTTGTAATTTGCGTGCTAATTTGGGTAGTAACTTGAGTTGAGGCCATAAAGGGTACTTTAATCAAATTTTTTCAAGTGTTGCTAAACAGATGTTCTTAAACAAGTGTTTTAACGAATACTGTTAACTATAGTAGATAACCTAACAGTAGGTTGACTTTCCATCATACTGAAGATTTCGCAAAATGGATGCGTTTTATATCACAGTTTCCGTCGATGTAAAAAGCAAGGTGTTATAAAGATGCCCTGTTATATAGCGGCTTCGGTGATACAATGCGCATTTTCGCGGTAGGGCTGCCTACCTAATTCCAGATTTTATTGGGGGTTTTTGTTGTGACGGGGTCTATAAATGAGGCATTAGCGCTGATAAAGCGTGGCGCAGAAGAAATTTTATTGGAAGATGAGCTTGTGGAGCGTTTAAAGGAAGGGCGCCCTTTACGAATTAAGGCGGGTTTTGACCCTACCGCACCAGATTTGCATCTAGGTCATACTGTATTGATCAATAAGTTAAAGCAATTTCAGGATCTTGGTCATGAAATATTGTTTCTTATTGGTGACTTTACCGGCTTAATCGGGGATCCAACGGGGAAAAATCAGACTCGAAAGCCGTTAACCCCAGAGCAAGTCAAAGAAAATGCCAAGAGTTATGAAGAACAAATATTTAAAATATTAGATCGTGAAAAAACGACGATTGTATTTAACTCTGTTTGGTTGGAAAAACTGGGTGCTGCAGGGATGATACAGCTGGCTGCTAAGCATACAGTGGCACGGATGCTGGAGCGTGATGATTTTAGTAAGCGATTTAAAGGTGAGCAGCCTATAGCCATTCATGAGTTTTTGTATCCGCTTATACAGGGGTACGATTCAGTTGCTCTGAAAGCGGATGTTGAGCTGGGGGGGACCGACCAAAAATTTAATCTGTTGATGGGGCGAGAGCTGCAAAAATCTGAAGGTCAAAGGCCGCAAACGGTATTGATGATGCCTTTGCTGGAAGGGCTTGATGGTGTGCAAAAGATGTCAAAGTCATTGGGTAATTATATTGGTGTCAATGATGCCCCTAGTGAAATGTATGGCAAGCTGATGCAGATATCTGATGAGTTAATGTGGCGTTATTTCGATTTGTTAAGTTTTAAATCTAACGATGAGATTGAGGGCTATAAGAAAGCGATTGCTGAAGGGTGTAACCCAAAAGATATCAAAGTGCGCTTGGCCGAAGAGATTGTTGCTAGATTTCATGGTGAGGATGCGCTGCAGGGCGTTAGTAAGGGGGCAGGAAATAAATTTGCCTGGGGGGACTCACCAGATGACATGCCTGAGGTTACCTTGGTTGCTGAGAATAACGAAGGTGTACCTATAATTACTGCGGCAAGAGAAGCTGGTATTGTGGCTTCGGCGAGTGCTGCAAAAGGCATGCTGAAGCAGGGTGCGATTCGTGTTAATGGAGAGTCTGTGAAAGATCCTGGTTATAAGCTATTGCCTGGCGAGGTGTATGTATGTCAGGCGGGTAAGAAGAAGTTTGCCCAAATAACGATAACTATCTAGGAGCTGCATGAGTGCCAAGCAAGATAGGGCGCGATGTGTTTTGATTTAATAAATGCCGAGCCTTGCTCGGCATTTTTGTAATGTACGTTGATAGAACTTAGTGCGCTCTAACTCGTTGTAATCAATCAGCTTTATGGATATGGGAATACATGATGAATTTTGTTGACGGCGCCTCTTTAATCTCTATAATGCGCCCTTCTTCGAGAGCAAAGCATCAGGCTTTAAGCCAGAAAGCGAGTTCTCGAAGATGCTTTATAAAGGTTTGAAATATAACCGAAATAAAGCATTGACGGAAAGGGAAGACGCTGTATAATTCGCGCTCTCTTGAAGGGTAAGCCAGGCAGCAATGCAGGTGTTACACTTCAGCGTTAAGCTCTTGAAAGGCTTCGAAAAAAGACTTTCAAAAAGAGGTTGACAGCAAGAAAGCAAAGCGTATAATTCGCGCTCTCTTGCAGACAAGCTAAAGCAGCTTTGGAAACGAAACGCTTTACTTGAGTTCTTTAAAAATTTAGTTAGAAACAATGTGTGTGGGTGCTTGTTGAATTGATATAACGGCTAACGATATATCGGTTTACAAGTTCCCGCTGAAAAGCAGTAAATTGTAAAACCGAGCCAAGATTTGTGTCCTTTAGACACTGAGAAAACTTAAACTGAAGAGTTTGATCATGGCTCAGATTGAACGC
>CAJXZM010000067.1 GCA_913063125.1 uncultured Gammaproteobacteria bacterium
TGTATCCATCCAATGCGTATAAAATGTATCTTCACCAAGCACATTTGAGTCTAAGGTTAAACCACACGCATTTATTGCTACTCCAAGAAATTGTTTTTGCGTTACCTGGCAATCACCTCCTCCACCGATTAACAATACTTTCTTTGGCGCTTCCAGAGCGATAAGCGCTTGGCACATTGCAGATGCAACATCCTTTGGGTGAACATATTCCAAGGGATTGTCAGCGCGTACCTGTAGTAATTTTTTAAAGGTAGCCCAGTCAGTACTCAAGGTTCGAGAGTCGACGGATACTCCAACACGTAAAACACACCACTCTAGCCGAGATTCTTTTAACATCGTTTCGCAAATGAGTTTGTGATGAGTGTAATTATCTGTTGATTCCACTGTATCGACTACAGTACGAGGTGCTTCATTGATGGATGGCAAACCAAAGACCGTTACAGATGAAGGAAAGATAAACCGCATTGATGCGTTTTCTACTTCAGCACATGAGATCAAACTTCGCGTACCTTCCACGTTCACACTTTTAGCAAATTCAGGGTTTAGCTCTGTGAACGGAGGTAGTATTGAAGCGTTATGAATAATTCCATCAACACCTTTTAAAACATGTTTTATTCTATGGCTATCGCGAATATCACCAAAATAGGTTTCAATTCTATCTTCATATAACTTTGCTATTCTTTGATTTTTTTTAGTACATATATCAAAACAAAGCACGTCAAAGCCCAACGCTAACGCCCTGTCAACACACATCAAACCAAGATTTCCAAAAGCTCCAGTGATAAGTATTTTCATTGACCTCTTCAACCTTTTCATGGTGTGACGGAACACTTAATGTAATCATGTTACATATGATATGTAGCATGATTACATAAGATGCAGCCGGTTACCATAAAAAGTTGACTTGTTGGGCATTTCACTCACTAAAGGCGTCGCCAGCTTACAATACGAGGCCTTTTCAATAATGGCCTCGACTTATCGCTAGCTACTCCAAATATTATGCAATATAGTTACACAATATTTGGAGTAGCCAGCGATAACGATATGAAAAGAAACGTTAAATCACAAAGTGAACGCAGAACAGAGACTCAAGCCGCAGTCCTTCGAAGCGCCTGTAAACTATTCGGGAGTAATGGCTATGACAGGACGTCCTTACAGGATATTGCTGCAGATTGCGGTACAACTATTCGACCGATTTACCATTATTTCCAAAACAAAAAATTTCTTTTTGAAGTAGTTACAGAAACCTATGAAAATCAGCTAGTCGAAGCGCTTTCTCTCGTTGATAGTCAACCAGAGGGTAATTCAAGTGCAGAGGACTATTGGCTTGCATTTTCTCATTTGGCGACGGATGCGGCATTTCGCCAGGTCGTCTTAGTAGACGCACCCCATATATTGGGGCGTGAACGCTGGGCAAATACCATTGTTGTTAAGAAGGCCTCTGAGATTATCCAGCAACGCTTTCCTGTATTGCAAATGACGAATCGTACACTCTTCACTCGGATGTTAATTGGTGCGTTATCAGAGGCAGTTATGGTATTTGCGGAAGCTAGGGATAGTGAAGGCGAGGATTTACTAAAACAGGTATCGGCTCTTGTAAGGGCGCTTACCTAAAAAGTTTGCGGTATCCCAGAAGGGTTGCTGCCCCTGATTAACGTTGGCTATAGCTTATCTAGGAGGGAAATAATACAACATATCTCGCACTATCTGACGAATTTGACGCTCCCTTGCTATTGGTGAACCATCTTTTATGAGAAGCTTTTTTGATTCGGCGCGCCACACTACGTTAGAAGTTTTACTGTCGACGATTTCTAACGTCAATACTTTTCGAGTAATCTGGCGAACAGGGGGATGGCTCACCATACCAACCCCAAAACCATTTCGGCCATACTCCATGCCGTATCCAACACCAAACCTGAAACCCGCTCGATGCTGGGTCTCAATTTCTGACTTTTCTTTCCAAATAAGCCACATATCTGCTTTTCTATGCCTGGTTTTTTGATAGTGTTTTTGCGACATAGTCCACTCTAAGGCTTTCTCAATACGCATATCATTTAATGTTTTTTTGACTGGTGTGTGTGCAGAACCTAATGCATAGAGTTGGTACTCAGAAAAAGAAATACCTGGTTGATAATCAATAATAACCGGTTTGATTGAACACCCTGTAAGCACTAAAAGATATAGGAATATAACACCTATGAAACGTGTCATCATTGCTATCTCCTCATCTTAAAAAACAGGAATGGGACATACTTATCCTTTGAAAGGGATTTTTGAGGCTTGTTCCTTATTCTACATATAAATAAAGCTTTTGTTAATAATTGAAGGGGATGGTAAGGAATATATACGCAAGAACAAGCTAGAAGATAGCATCATAACCCGAGTTAAATCAATCACGAAGTGGCTTCCCACATAGAGCTGTTTCATGTACCTTTCAAAACTAATAAATTTTACCACCACAAGAAATATTATAGGTAATAAAAATGGCCGATATTGACTACACAAACCAATTAAAAACAATACAAGGTGCCATAGATAATATATCAGACCCATTAACGACTTTAGTGGCTATTAAGCTTGCAGAAGAATTTTATACCAACGAGGAAAGGCATGATCTCTATGTTGAATACAGCGAGTTACTTGAATCTGAACAAATTGCATTCAATAACCTAGAAGAAGCGGAGCCTACACAGGATAAAGATCTTGAATGGGGCGAGCGCGTTGAAAAATACGGCGAGGCTACGGCCGAAGAGCACCTCAATCCTAGATCTATAGCACAGGCAGAAAGAAAGCTTATCACCAAAAAACTAGATGTTTTTGGGACTAAACATCGACTTATTACCCAACTTGTTAATGCAAAAAATCGGTAATATCGCAATTAACATCTCTTGAGGCACATATAACACCCATTAGATCAAACGCCTGATCAACGATAAACTCGCCATCACTGACGACAGACAACTCTATTTTTAATCGTCAGCGTTCCCCCCCCGGGTGCTAGTAGATAGTAGCTTGTTGTGTATTGAGGATCACTTGAGTTCACGAATGCTAAAAAAGGGGCTTGGTATAGTATTGAATTGGGGAAGCACATTTCAAGAAAAATATATCCTGATCTAAAAAGTGCTTTCCCGTTTCTATAACAGTGCTTTTATTGTGCTTTAGCGGTAAGCTTCACCTTCATTTCTGTGAAACCTTTAACAAAGTTTGATTGTACATATTTTGGTTCTTCTAGAACTTCGATATTATCGAAACGTTTTAACAACTCCTCCCAAAGTATACGTAATTGCATTTCTGCAAGCCGGTTACCCATACATCGATGTACTCCGAAACCGAAAGAGAGATGGTTTCTAGCGTTCTTGCGATCAATGATAAACTCATCAGGTTGATTGATTTTTCGTTCATCACGATTACCAGAAACATACCACATGACAACTTTGTCACCTTTTTTAATGGTTTTCCCATTTAACTCAACATCTTCTTTGGCAACTCTGCGCATATAAGCCAGAGGTGTTTGCCATCGAATGATTTCTGATACCATATTAGGTATCAAACTTGGATCATTCCTTAATTTTTCAAATTCATTAGGGAACTGATTTAGAGCAAGAACACCGCCGGTCATTGAGTTGCGAGTGGTGTCATTACCACCAACAATTAGCAATGCCAAATTTCCCATAAATTCCATAGGTTTATTGATCATATTTTTTGTTTTATCATTGGAAAGTAACAGGCTGATTAAGTCGTACCCCATGCTTTCCCCTGCCATCTTTTTTGCTTCTTTTTCCCGCCAAAGCTGTGAGAAATAGCGAGACATTTCTGCAGCGGCAGTAAAGGTTTCATCCGTTGAACACTCTCCACCGGTAGTTTCTGGACTAGCAGCAATAACGTCTGACCAGTAAGCCAATTTATGGCGCTTTTCATAAGGAAAATCAAAAAGTGTTGCTAGCATTCGAGATGTTAACTCTACGGATACTTTTTCTACCCAATCAAAAGGCTCATCTGTTGGTAGCTGATCTAGTATTTCTACTGCTCTACTGCGAATGAGGCTCTCCATTTCGACAAGGTTTTTAGGCGCAACGACATTCTGTACGGCTTGCCTTTGTACGTCATGCTTTGGCGGATCCATAGCAATAAAGGTTTCTGCTGCCAAGCCCTCTGGCCTATCCCCTAGAAAAATAATGGGTTCTGCGGAAAATAGGTCATGCCTTTTATCAACAAACATGATGTCTTCGTACCGAGTAACAGACCAAAAAGGACCGAAGGGGCTATTTTTTTGATAATGAACCGGACATTCATCTCGTAACCGTTTGAAGTAAGACTCCCAGCGATTTTGCTTGAAAAGAAATGGATTGCTAACGTCAATATCTTCTATTGCAAGTTCGGATACGTCAGGTATGGGTTTTTCAATAAACACCGGGATAGGTTTACCTTTCCACACTCTTCTTTTGGCTTTTATAAAAAGGTGGACACCTTTAATCTGGATAGGCATTGGTACTATAGTTGACGTCTTCTCGATGATCTTGGGTATTGATATTAGTGACGTACCTTTTGCAATAATAGGAGATATAAAATTCATATTTTCTCTCTGACTAAATTATTTTTGGACTTACATATCAGTAGACGTAAGTTGCTACGGCTAAACTTGAGAAGAATTACATTTGAAACTCAGGTAGTCGTACAACCATTCCGTCCATGGCTTCTGACGTTGATATTTGGCAGGACAATCGTGATGTATCGGCTTTTTCCGGAGTCATATCAAGCATTTGTATTTCTTCTTCACTAGCAGTACTCGTGGTAGCAATCCAGTTTTTATCAACAATCACATGACAGGTCCCGCAAGCACAAGATCCGCCGCAATCGGCATCAACTCCAGGAATACCGTTATCCATGGCGATTTGCATTAAGGACTTCCCCTCCTCAATGTCTACTTGATGTTTGTTTCCGTCATGCTCAATAAAAGTAATGCTGCCCATAGATACCTCTACAAATAAATCCTAATGAGTTGTTACATTTTAGCTAAGCCGTTAAGTTAAACTTCTTTGGTACAAAGCAAATATGTAACCTGTTGAATCTAGACTACGCAGTTGTACCTAATCTCGGCAGGTCATTTCTTGACAACTGGGGGTTATTAAAAGACACTAAACCAAGATTTGACTGTATAGCCACATTGAAACATTGTTTCAGAGGCCTAACTGTAATGGGGAATAACCATTTGAATAACAGCTCTGAAACAAGACATCAATTTGATCTCAATGTGGCGTGTATACCCTCTAACTATTCACGTTTAATCGCGCGCGAACTAGCGTTACAAGTCCCAGATTTGACTGAATTATTGGATATGACTGGACTCACCACCGAACAGTTTATGCAAGAAGATACGCTGCTAACCGCCATTCAACAAATTCAAATAATAGATAACGGATTAAAAATATCTGATGATAAAGCGTTTGGTCTACGTTTAGGACATAGGCTCACTCCCCCTACTCATGGTGCTATGGGTTTTTTAGCCAGCAGTAGCCCCAATTTTTTATTGGCACTAAGAGCATTTCAAGCATACCTACCAACTCGCCTAAATTTTGCTCGCGCAGATATTGTTGTTAATGCAGATTGGATGGAAGGCCATTGTTATTTTGACGTCGACTTAAACGAAAAAAACCAGCGAGCGCTATCAGAAGTATTTGCGAAAATCATTTATGACTGTGCCGAGTTTATCCTGGGCAGGCCATTGCATGAAGGTATTACCTATTTTAATTACCCAGAACCAAGTTACTCTGAGCGTTATTCTGAATTTTTACCCGGGAAATTTGAATTTAATGCCTCCGGGTTGATGGTAAAGGTACCACTTGCATTATGTGAAATCCCAAACACATCAACCAATCACGAAAACTATCTATTTGCCATGCAGCAATGTGAAGTAATGCAGGCAAAGCTATTGTCGAATGGAAATACCAATAAATACAAAATCCAAAAAATGATGCTATCTCACCCGCCCGGTGTTTTATGTGAAGAAGAAGCCGCTGCTGCATTATTTGTTAGCAAACGTACCCTGGCACGTAGATTAACGAAAGAAGGCACCGGATTTCGAAAAATCAGAGATGAAATCCTATCTCAACAAGCTGTCGACTATTTACGTGACAGCAATATGTCAGTCGATGCAGTTGCGGCCTTACTCAACTATCACGACAGTGCAAATTTTCGACGTGCATTTAAACGTTGGTTTCAGAAAACCCCCGACCAATATCGTCAGCAGCTTAATGGGATTTGATCTTAATTTACGGTGTTAGTTCACTAAAAACTAAAGTCTACCTCAACCCAAAAAGTTCTACTTTCAAGGGACGGGGTTCCATCAGAAGTAGAATCACCACCGGGGTTGTTATTCATCGGATACAATTCATCCTCATTCAAAAGATTATTTATATGGGCTGATAATAAGATTTGATTATCGAAATTGTGCTCAAAAACAACATTTACCAGGTGATTTCCAGTGGATTTATTATCTCGAGATGAGTACCATCGATAATAGTAAAGATAATTTAGTGCGACTGTAGATTGGTTTTCAAACTGATAGACGGTATTTATACGAGTCACATTTTCTGGATAAGCCTTAGCGTGACCGCTATCAGTAACATACATGCTACCAAATTTTTGATCATCATCTGCCGATATGATCTTTACATAAGAATGACTGAAAGTAGATTTTATATTTTCTATTTCTAACATCAGTGACGCTTCAAATCCACCAGTTTCCACCTGGCCCTTATTGTTTTTATAATACCAAAAACCGCCCCAGCCATCTCCAGATGGTATATCACCGATGTTTGGCAAGGGTGGTATAGGGTTAGGCCAGTTCTCTGGCAAAAAAGCTCCCACATCTATTACGTTTTTTATCACATTGTAGAAGAGCACCGAACTTGTCTTAATCTGTTTGTTATAACGATAGCTCCACTCTATTTCATAGCTATCAATCTCTTCAGGTTTAACCTTTTTTGGGTTTTCTTCTCCAAAACCGGCGCTGCTTACCATGTCAAAATGACCTTCATCTAAAAAACCATCACGTTTATGGCCACCACTGTAATTGAGACCAACTGTTCCTCGAAAACCATTTTGATAGGACAAACGAATATTGTTTTGTCTATTTGGTGTTATCAGCATACCTAAACGGCTAGAAATGTGATTTCCCCAGCCTGGATTCTCGTCATAACGAAACGCTGCAAATGCAGTGAAAATTTCGTTAAACGTATAAAAATCTTCACCAAAAATACCCCACTCATCAGTAGTATTTTTATTTACCCAAGTCCTTAGTTCGTTGGACTGTGCGAAAGTACTTACAGTAAATGCATCTAGGGTATTGGTAATGAAATTATCACCTTTATAATTATTCTTCCCAGATTCAATATGTCGATAATCAAACCCTATTGCTATTTTATTACCTTCGAATAGGAAATCTGAAGAATTCATGACAACTTTCGTACCCAGCCGGCTCTCCCGAGTACCTCCAGTTCTTTGTCCCCTATTCGTGAATAATGAAAAATCATCTTGAGAATAAAATACCGTAGTCGCAAGAGATAAATTTTCACTGAAGTATTTATCGTGTTGTACATCTATTGATATCAATCGTTCTTGAAAACGATCACGATCAAACCAAAAGTTATAAAGATCTTTGGTTTGATCCGCGTATAAAAAATTAGCATCTATGCCTGTTGGATGATGAGTGAATGCCCCCAATAACATAATGCTTTTTGCTTTATTTAATTTAGGGCTATGATCAGCAATAGTACCCCCTCCAATCCCCGAATGAGCGTGCAATAGCCACCCATCTTCAGCCATATCCTGACCGTCATACAAGGTTTTTGATAGGTAAAGATAGGCGTTATAGTCATCCGAATTATGGCCGTATTCGTACGATGTATGATAATAGCCATCCTTCCCAGTTCGAGCTGAAATACGATTCCCAGTAAAGGCTTTCCCTTTGGTAACAATATTAATGGCTCCCAGCAACGCTCCCTGACCTAATGTAACAGAACCTGGACCACGAATAACTTCTACATGATCAATCCAGTCAAAGTTAATCGCGTTAATTAGCGCATCGTTAGCACCCCAGAACCAGTCAATGTTCATGTTTATGCCATTAACTAGTACCATTACTTTCGCATTATTATCCGGTGCAAGACCACGAAAACCTGCAATCATGTCATCTTGGTCATCAACAAAGAAATAGCCTGGTACGTACAGTGTTAAAGCGTGAGTGAGCAGACGTGATCCGCTTCGTCGCAATTGATTGTTACTGATAACGGTGATAGAAGCGGGTTGTTTATTAGCATGAGGTTCTACATAAGACGCGATATCAATTTGAAGAAGCTCTTCTAGAGATAAGAAAGAAAGGCCGCTTCCCTCTGCCCTAACGGTTAAGGGAAAAATAAAGAAAGATAGTATGAAAAGAAATAACAATCTCAACATGATTACACTATAAAAAGTTATATTGCCAATACCAAGTATAGTCACAATTTCAGCCAATCTTTCTATAATTTTTTTAGTATAGCCACGAATATTTCTTCCTATCGACGGTTATATCAATAGACTATTCTAGTCTATTGATATAACCGGGTACTGTATTCCGATACACATACAACCTATCCAACCTTATCGCTATTAATCGGTTTCAGGTCAGATACAAATACCATCAACCATAGCCATTGCTGCTTCAACGGCAAAGTTAGGGAAATCAATGTCATCAGGGGCTATTAGTACTCCGGCGCTAATGCCATCGAATACACCAATCAACCCAGATGCAATGGCATTGGGTGTTGTTGTATTTACAAACTCGCCATTATCGATACCGATTTTAACAATATCAGCAATATAGCGTTGAAACGTTACATATTGCGTGCGGAATTGATCTCGAAGCCTGGGTATGTAGGCTGCTTGCGCGTAAAAATCCATAAGTAATTGGGACAGATTCCCCATTTTAAGTAGCAAGTCTTGGTGGCCGGTTAAGAAATATTTTAACTGCAGATAAGCTGTTTCATTGCTTAAGTCGATAGCTGTTACTTCGGCTAAGTATTCCTCAAAGTAGCGGTTAACAACCCCCATAAGCAAATCTTCTTTACTTTTAAAGTGATGGTAAACACCGCCCTTGCTCAACCCTGAAGCACGAATAAAATCATTCATACTGCTACTGCTAAAGCCTTTCTTCAATAAAACGTTTATGGCGGCATCGAGTATCTGACTTCGTCGCGTTTCATTTGAAGCGATTGTGTTGGGATTCTGAGACATCAAATAACCTTTTAAAACTCATACTTAATGGCTAATACAAGGGATTCGTCGGGGCGATACACAGGTGTATTCTTCGTGCTATCGTTGCTATCGGCAAGACCCAATGCCGCTGAAATATTCCAGTAATCATCCCATTGGTATTCGCTTCTCAAAGTTATGGACTTAAAGCGTGGCTCAGAAATCCAGTTTCCTAAAAGGCTCATGGATAGATCATCCTTTAGATAAGTTTTGCTCCAACCAAAAGTGATGATGTCGGTTTCATTCGGTGCGTCGTCGCCTTTATACCCTGCCCGCCAAAAACCACCGTTAATGTTGTGATTGGAAGACGTAGTATATTCCAAACCTATAGCTACGTCATATCGATCGCTAGCTTCACTGGTCATAGAAGTTAGTTGATCCGTTTTATATCCTGCATCAAACTTCATCAACAACCGCCCTCTCGCTACCGAGCTGCTTAAACCATAAAACGTAAAGTAAGAAATATCAGCTTTCGGAAGAGATTGTTCGAAAACTACCACAGGACTATTGCCATATAGCTTGGCGACCATAATGCTTATATCAAAACCATCCCCTAGCCACTTAAGGCGCCCTCCCCATTCCTCTTCGGCATCAACACCCATATCCAAAGCAGGTGTTCCAGGAGCTAGCTGAACAGGGTACTGCGAAGTATTGTGACGATATACATCTGTTTTTGCATTCGGTATATAGAACAACTGTGTCTGAATACGATCAGAGAAACATTCTGCAAAAGCCATATCCTGTGCAAGGCGAATATTACTGTATTCTGTAAGCAATTGTTCGGTGTAATCGAAGGGAGTAACGATGTCTACGGCAAATGTGCCTTCAACCTCTCCCCAAATCAATGTCTGTCGTCCTGACTTTATTGCGCAAGCACCAAATGAATACTGCAACCATGCTTGTTGCCACTGATGATGCCCATAAGCATCTTTCTGCTGTTGCGCTAACTGATCCTTATGCCAAAAATAACGGTATTTACTATCCAGTTTAATATACCAGCCTTTCGTAAATCCATCTTCGAATTCCATTCGCACTGTGCTGCGTTGAGTTTGCAATCCTCCTGCAATATGCGTTTGTGATTGATCAAGGGTCACTTTGAAAGCAGATCTCCAGTTATCTTCGGTCACATCAGTTTCTTCTTCAAAACTAAAACCATCGTCCTCTAATAGGTCCTCTGCAACCGAAGGAGCACTGGTAAAAATCAACACAAATCCAAAAAACCATAGCGAATACTTCTTATTCGTCATTTTCACGTAACGGCTCCTTATCTATAGTTACTGAATATGCTGGCGAAGTTTTTCCAATTCACGTTCTCGATAAGCAAAGTCTGTTAGTGTCCGCTGCGTTAAAAATTCATCATCAACATCAACACCAATAGCAATTTCTAGGTTTTTCATACGAGATAAGCGTTGTGTTTGAACATTTATTAAGGTTGTATCACGGGCAATCCATAAACCATTTATTTGTTCAATATTTTTGAACATGATTTTCTTTAACAGCTTTTCACGCTTGTCATAATTTTGAACTTTGAGGGAGATGTAGCGTTTTTTATCTATCCAAAAAAGCACTTTGCTGTAGTTTGTCTTTTTAAGGCGTACCGCTTTTGGTCTCGCTTCAATTACCCATACCTGGTGTTCACCAAATGCGCCTTCTTTTAGAATTTTAAAGTCATATTCATCCATCTTGCCAGACTCCATATCTTCCGTAGTGAATTCTGATCCAAACAGGGAAACGGGCTCCTGATCTTCTCCTGTCCCACTTGCCATACGTTTTACCCTTCCAAGGGCAGACAAATACAGCCAAGACTCAGTATCTTTACTGGTATCATCATAACTGTAGGTGAGCATGCCAATACCGCGTTCACTTGCTGGCTCTAACAGGATGGAAATGCTATGGCTGTCCTTTTTTTCACTGCCAAGTTGCTTAGAAACAGACTCCATTAGTTTAACTCGAGCCTTTTCTACACATGCAACTTTCCTATTAGCCTTACCAAATTTACAACTTGATAAACGCGCTTTAGACAATGTTGAATCTGCTGTTTTGCGTTGTAGCTGATCCACTTTATCCATAATGTCTCTTGCGTCATCGGCCTTTGCAATAGAGATACAAAACAGCAACCCCATAACCATAATAACCGCATTAAATCCGTAACTATTTCTTTTCATATCTTTACCTACAAATTGATTGACTCGTTTCGGGTGTTACTTTGTTCTTATGACGTAGTTTTTAGTCGTTTATTGGAAATATAACGACTACGACCAAGGTCTGGTTTCAACCATTTAATGAGCGCGGGCAAAAAAAACAGGTCTGATGAGAGAGCAATGAAGATTGCTGCTGATCCAAAGATACCGGGCTTAGCGAGGCCCAAATAATCAGAAAATGCCAATACTGAAAAACCAAGGCCTAGTATTAGGGTGGTGAAAGTTACTGCCCGCCCGACCTCATTGATGGTGTTTTTTAGTGCAAGGTCTACATCTCCGGTCTCATACCAGGAGTCACGATAATGCGCTAAGAAGTGGATAGTATCGTCCACTGCAATACCAATAATAAGGGGTGCAATAATTAAGGTGTCCGTATCCAAAGGAATATCCAACAACCCCATCAAGCCAAACGTAAAAAATGCAGGTAACAGATTGGGTATCATTGATATCAATCCAGCCTGAATGGAACCAAGCGTCAACATCATGATTAAGGTAATAATCAACAATGCAAAGCTAAAACTCTTTAGCTGAGTCCAAGCAATATGATCAATCAACTCCATCATTAATGTCAACGAACCTGTTGCTTCTGCCTTCATTGAAGGATAGGTGCCATCGAGTGGCAATATTATTTGCCTTACATCATTTTGAATATCGCTAAAGAAATCGGTGTATTCATAGGTTCCTTTATTCTTGAGGTGTAGTGAGATATGACTTCGACTGTAATCATCACTGACCAAGTTTCGACGATCGGCTGAGTTTGCACTATCAAAAAGATAGAGTAATTGAGCGGTTAACCTTGGGTCCTTGGGAATACGTTTATACTCATCAAGCCCCTGATGCATCACTTTGTTAGTATCTTTTACAATGTCAGCCAGAGAGAATGTTTTCAATATGAAATCAGGGTAATTTTTTTCTACATGCAGTTGGAGTTTCTCAATACGCCTCAGCACTTTAGGATCTTTTAGCGCATCTTGCGCGTCAAAATCCAAAAGGATTTCCATGTTCAATCCACCCATCATATGTTTGTCAACAATATCAAATGTTATCTGAATAGCGCTTCCTTCTTTTGCTAGCTCTGCAAAATTGGAATCAACTTTTACATCTGATGCCCCGTAGATCAATAAAGCAAAGAAACCAAGATAAGCCATTACAATCGCTTTTGCGTGACGACCAGAAAAATCTGGTATTTTCGCCAAAACACGATCTAGAAATTGGTTAAAACTATTAGTTTTATCACTCTGATTGATTTTATTTTCATTGAATGGATGCCAAATATCCAGCAAAACGGGTAATACAAATATCGTTAGTAGAAACGCCGCTAATACCCCTATTGCTGATGTCACACCAAATACACCGATTTGTGGGATATCACTTAACAACAACGCTAACATGCCTGCCATGGTTGTGATGGTGGTTAATAAAATAGGGAGCCCAGTTTTTCGGTAAGCCATCGCCATTGCGCTGGTGTGGTCATGTTGTTCGCCACGAAATAATATATAGGCACTTAACACGTGTACACAGTCTGCAATACCTACTGCCAAAATCAACATATAGGTAAGGATAACCATGGTAGAAAAGGTGATCCCAGCCCAGCTACCGACACCGATGGTCCAAAAGGCTGAGGCTGCAATCACTGTTATCGGCCAAATGACAGCACTGAACGAATGAAACAACGACCACAACAAACCCACAACCATAAGCACCATAAGGCCTAACAAAATGCTCGCTTCCATCATATTGTTCATTGCGAATTCCATTACAGGGGCGTTACCGGTGTAATGGAATTCAAAATGTTCATATTTTGGCTGTTCTGTTATGAGCCTCAAAGCCGTCATAAAATTCAAATACTCATCCATCTGCATGCTGGCGTATTGGGTCTTTTCAATTTCAGCTTCTAGGCTTATTTCAAGAGAGTCCTCACCTTCAAAACCTAGCTCGCCATCATCCATAAGCAGATCAATTTCTAATGGCGTATTACCTTCAGTTTGTGCTTCTACTGGCACTACCCCGAAATCAGTTTTTAGTCGAATTCCACCGTACCTAAAATCTTTTGAATGATAGATTAGTTCAAAGCTTTCCTGACTTTTAGCCAGTTGGCGACGTGCTTCACGGGTAACCCCCGTTTTAGGGAAATCGTTTCCAATCAGTTTTTTTGAAATCAGCGTATCGCCATCTGCTATTTGATAGCGCGCATTATATAAGCTATCAATACGTTCAATACGGTTTAGCAGATCTAGGGCCCTGGACTCCGAAAGGCCCATTCGAGCATTGTCGATCTCTTTATGTAGCTCTTGAATCAGAGTAAGAGATTTTTCTGAGAAGGTATCGTTATCTTTGGGGTGGTAGATAACATAAACACTATCGTCACTACCAAATTGATCTCGATATTCATCTAACGATAACTTTATCGGGTCATCATCCTGAAACCAGCTTTCCAAAGACATATCCATGGAAAAGTGCTTAAACATCCCCACCATCATCACGCCGGTCACAGCAGTAAATATACACAATACGACCCATCTATAGGGAAGTAGCATTTGGGGGGCAGTTTCAAATATACGGTTAAAGCGCGATAGAAGTGATTGCACAACAACTCCAAGTTATTTTTATAAGATGGAGTAATACTACAGACCAACTGGTCGGTCTGTCAAGGTGGGCAGTCGAGAACTGCTCACCGGTTTGATCGTGTTACTGCTAAAAATCCAGAGTCTTACTTAGAAGCCAACCTCTCTTCAATGAAATCCATACGATCCTGACCAAAAAACATTTCACCTTCAATAAACATAGTGGGAACACCAAATAAGTCTCGATCGATTGCTTCTTGAGTTAACGTTAAAAGCGACTCTTTAATCTCAGGAGTTTGTACTTTGGCTAACAATTCGCTTGAATTTATCGCCGCGTCGTCAAGAGCACTAGATATGACTTCGATATCACCTAAGTTTTCTCCCTTTTGCCAAATGCCATCGAACAAGGCGTCACAATATTGATCAAAACAATCCATTTCCTTTGCCGCATGAGCGCCACGCATCAAAGGTAAGGTGTTGATAGGAAAATGAGGGTTCATCGTAAAACCAACGTCGTAACGTTTTGCAAAACGGGATAAATCATGCGCCATCATGTATTTTGCTTTGGCAGGAATCATCGCGGGTGATACGTTATTGGTTGCCCTAAATAACGCCCCCAAGAGAACGGGCTTGTATTCAATTACACACGAGTATTGTTGCTCTAGCTGTTTTAACCTTTTATACGCTAAGTAAGCAGTAGGGCTTCCGAAATCGAAATAGAACTCTATTGTTTTTGACATATTCACTCTCTTTAAAAATACATTAGTTTGCGTTAGTTAATGTTATTACCAGTTTTCTACCCATGGACGCACATCTAGTTCGAAGGTCCATGCATTTCTTGGTTGCTCATGTAACATCACATAATTCTTTGCGAGATCATCAGTATTCACAATCCCGTCTTTATCGATAAGTTCGTTATACGCTGGGTGGTGCTCTCTAATCCATTGCGTATCGACAGCAGCATCGATAACAACATGTGCGACATGAATGTTTTTAGGGCCAAGATCTCTTGCCATGCTTTGTGCTAACGCTTTTAATCCATGCTTAGCACTAGCGAACGCCCCGAAGTTCGCTCCTCCTCTCATACTTGCGGTTGCCCCCGTAAATATGATGGTTCCCCGTTTTCTTTTAAGCATTGTTTTGGCGGCCTCACGGCCAGTAAGGAAACCGGCAAAACAGGCCATTTCCCATATTTTTCGAAATTTCTGACTGGAAGTGTTCACAATATCCATAGGGACATTTGCCCCCACATTGAACACCACCACTTCGATAGCACCAATGGTATTTTCAATGGTCTTAAAAAGCTCAATTACTTGTTCTTCGTCTCGTGCATCACAGCTATATCCGTGGGCTTTATGCCCACTATCTCTCAGTTTTCTGACGTTTCTTTCAAGTTTATCGCCATTTCTACGGGCCAGGCACACGGTATGCCCTGCTTGAGCAAACTGAGTAGCTATAGAGGAGCCTATGGCGTCACCAGCTCCCATAACAAGAACCACAGATGGCGTGATATTTGATTCCGGCATTTGTATTCCTTTAATGAATGATTTAAGGTTCCATAATGGAACCATGAAAGAGTACAGCTCTCCATTCACGGGTGTCAAGTTAACGTGATGGATGATAATGTTGCATAAGCTGAACAATCAATTTAGCAATAATTGTGAGAATTTATGCGTTGGGATGAAATTGATAGTCAAGTGTGTTCGGTTGCAAGAACGCTTTCGTTGATTGGTGATCGATGGACGATGTTAATATTGCGAGATTGCTTTTTAGGTGTGACTCGGTTCTCTGACTTTCAAAAGTCGCTTGGCATTACAAAACATCGACTATCTGATCGTCTAACTAAATTAGTGGATTCTGAAATTATAAAAAAACAGGTCTATGATACGAGTCATAATCGTTACGAGTATAAACTTACAAAAAAAGGCGTAGAGCTTTACCCCGTGCTGATGTCACTTGTCTCATGGGGTGACAAATGGACAGTCGATAATGACGGCACTCCATTAGAGTATATTCATAGTTCCTGTGGTAATAAAATCAAAGCGGGCACCTTGTGTGAGCACTGTGATGATCCTGTTTCAGCATTTACCGTTACCCCAATACTGGGTCCAGGTATATTGAAAAAGATCAATCGAGGAGAATTAGTAGACTTTGATAATCAAAGTATCTATAAAAGCATTAAATAAATTTGTTAGTAATCTTTAGTGATTATAACGAATACTTAAAAGAGGAGGATAGGTTTGTGAATGAACTTAATTTAGGAAATGAAGCAGCAACATATGTCCAAACATCCATAAAGGATGGCGTTCTAACGGTGCTGATGAACAAGCCCAAAAAGCTAAACGGCTGGACTATGGAGATGATGGACGCTTTTAAGGAGGCATTCGTCAACGCTAGTAAATCAGACAATGTTAAAGCCATTATATTTTCTGCGGCAGGAAGCTATTTCTCAGCCGGTGTAAATTTGGGTGGAACCATAAAACTGATGCACCCTAAGGATCTCCATAAACTGATTGTTAATCATAATCAGGAATTATTTGAGGCCTTTCTAAACTGCACAAAACCCATCCTGGTGGCTGTAAACGGACCTGCGATTGGTGCAAGTGTAACGTCTGCAACATTGTGTAATGGTATTATCGCATCAGAAAACGCAACTTTCTCTACTCCCTTTGCTGCATTAGGTATTACACCAGAGGGCTGTTCTAGTGTTCATTTTGCACGTTTAATGGGTGAACAAAATGCACAACGAATGCTAGGTGCAGAAGGTTGGAAGCCATCAGCAAGCGAGGCACTTTCAGCCGGACTTATCCAGTGGGTTGCTCCACATAACAAATTACTAGATGATGCGCATAAAATTGCTAAAGGTTGGGTTGAAAGTGGCGTAGAGCGAGAGTTTTTAGCGGGGAGTCAGCTAGAGGAATTGAAATCTGTTAATGCAAGCGAATCATTAATGCTCGCAGATGCTTTTTTGGACGCTCCATTTTTACGTGAGCAATCGCGTTTTTTGTGGAGTAAAAAGAAACGTGGACCGTCTTTGATATTTCTTTCAATATGGGCACTCAGGCCACTGTGGGGGCGACTCATCTGATTGGTTCTCGACAATGATTTAGTGAGTGTTGGTGTGTTTATTGAATTATCGGAATAGCAATCCACAAAAATAGCTATTCCGATAGCGATAATCCAGCCCAAATTTCACTATCTATTCTTCGTTATTAAAATGTTCCGTGCCGCCCTTCCCCCTCCGTGAACTTTTTCGCACCGTCAAGTGTTTCGCCTTTTTCAATAGGCTTCATACCTTCTTGAAATTCATTTAGCATTGCATCATCGAAGGTTTTGTCCCATTGCTCATAGGTACTTTTACGGTCAGTTTGCATGCAAACTTGAGGGGATTTTGCTATTTGCTCAGCTAATGCCTCTGCCGCTTCTCTAGATTTTCCGTGAGGTACAACTCTATTGGCAAGTCCTATGTTTTTTGCCTCAGTTGCATCTACTGGTCGCCCGGTTAATATCAGATCCATCGCATGGCTCATACCGATTAAACGAGGTAGCCTTACCGTCCCACCATCAATTAGCGGTACCCCAAAACGTCGACAAAACACGCCGAAAGTAGCAGTCTCTTCCATTACCCGCATATCACACCAAATGGCAAGCTCTAACCCACCAGCAACAGCATGCCCGGATATTGCAGCAATAACGGGTTTTTTAAGCGTCATTCTGCTTGGCCCCATTGGCCCATCACCCGATGGTTCTAGGCGAAGAACACGGCGCTTATCATTACTTGAAACTGCCTTTAAATCCGCTCCTGCACAAAAGTTACTACCCGCGCCACACAGAACAGCGACTGAAAAATCATCATTCGCTTCAAAATCTCTAAAGGCCGTTGCAAGAGCCTCGGATGTAGCCCGATCAACGGCATTCTTAACTTCAGGGCGATTGATTATTACGGTAAAAACTTTCCCTTTTTTTTCAACAACTACAGACATTACATTTCCTCGGTTTTCTAACAAAGCAGCACAAACGGTTATGGTTTGAATATTATTAAGTGACCGTACGTTATTTGTTAGGGTCCTCCATCAAAAAGTGAGCGCGCGCTACCGCTATCGGCTCTGATTTTTTTGTCTGCCATGCATACATTGATACATTGGCCGCTCGGCGACCTTGGCGAGTTATTTCACAAATCGCATAAGTCTCTTTATGAAACCCTGCTCGTAAATAGTCGATAGAAAAATCAATGGTTTTAGGTAGTCGAGGAATATCCAATTTTAGAAGTAAATGAATAATCGCTGAATTTTCTAAAAAACCGCCGAGTACACCTCCGTGAATTGCTGGTAATGTTGGATTACCAAGGTTGTTTTCGTTGGCAGGTAACGTGAAAACATACTCTTCTCCAAATTGTTTGCAATCCATCCCGATAAATTGTGCATATGGGATTTGGTCAAATACCGGTTTATACATCTGGTTGTTACGGCATTCTTTTACGATAGATAATAAGTCCATTGCAGTCTCCTATTTTAACCAGCTTTGATCTTTAACAGCTTCCAAAAACATGAAGCTACCCACCGCATGCGCTACAGGATCATCGATATCGTTTTCATATACGACCGCCCTAGTGAAAGCGATGTTATCGGTATAACGGTAGCATCGTGCTACACACAATAAATCAACGCCTCTTGTGGACTTTCTCATATGGTCTATTCGTAAATCTAATGTCGGTGCAATACGGATTTTCGGATGCAGATGACTAAAAACTGCAAAGCCACTTGTTTGATCTGCAAGTGTAAAAATCGCACCACCATGTAATGCTCCTGTTTCAATATCACCTACAATTTTTTGTGAATATGGCAGTTTTAATGTAATGGATTCGTTTGTCGCCGATATTGTTTCAATACCCAGCAACGCCGAGTGCTTGATATCAGCCATGCCGTGTCGACAAAAGGCTTTTAACTCGTCATTACTTTCTCTCATATCGCTGCCCTTATTGGATTATACGTAGAAAAACAGTTATCAACTGTTATATATCAAACGGGGTAAAGCGTCACTAAGTGTTTGGAATAATTGAAATTCTAAAATCTCCCCAAAACAGATATATCAGTTGAGTTGCAATGAACATTCTAGAGTGGTACTTTGGTACCATAACGTTATTTATTGATCAACGTGTGTTTTCTTATCCGGGCGTTGAGCGCTAGTTTGTGACATTAAGTACTGCAAAATAACGAATAATAATAAAGGAAGATCTAATGATTAAAACTGTATTTACGGCTTCCTTGGTCAGCCTCTGTTTATTCGTTAGCGGCTGTAACGTTGCTGATGACACCGATTATGAATACCTTGATTCATGGGCAGTACGAGCAATGACGTTGCAAAACCGCATTGGTCAGAATGTTCCGTTACGTCTCGCAGAATTCCCCGCAACACACAATTCGTTTAACGCGCAAGCATACTCTAACGGGTTTAGTTATCCTGATCCCAATCATGTTCCAAGCATGTTGAATCAACTGCGAATGGGTAAACGCATGATCAACATGGATTTGCATTGGGATATTCATTACAACACCACCACACGTTTAATTACTACCGATGTTGTGCTTTGTCATGACTCATCTGAATTTGGTTTCTGTAGTATGTGGGACAGGACGTTTGTAGAAGGCCTAATTGAAGTGCGAAGTTGGTTAGAAGAAAATGATGACGTTATTATTTTAAAGCTACAAGACGAGTTGGATGGGCATTATGAAGAAGCTTACCGTGCAATAAAAACTGAAATGGCCGATTTGGTTTATGCGCCCTCCTCCCCCTGTGAACTATTCGATTTAGACGTGTCAAAATCAGAGATATTAGCCCAAGGTAAAAAAATTATTATTACAGGCGCAAAATCCTCTACTTGTAATAAGTCATGGGGACAATTTGTATATTGGGACGAAGGTATGTTTGACAGTGTTAACTATGAAACTTTTACTCCATATCCCGGTTGCAACAATTTAACAGACGTAATCCAAGAGAAAATTGTAGGTGCTACTAATGATGGCACTCAAGTTGGGCAAATCATCTTACAAACAAATAAAATGACGGCTAATCAAGTTTCAGAATTAGCTCAATGTGGTGTTACTGCTATCTCTTTTGAACCACTTCAATGGTGGGATGATCGTCATGTGGCCCAAATATGGAGCTGGGATCTAGATAGACCTTACCAAGAAGATCCATCACGGAATTGTGGGATTCAGCACAACAATGGGAAATTTACAGACGAACATTGCGATACGATATCTGCATTTGCATGCCAGCATCCAAAAAATCGTGATTGGAAAATCACACAACTAGCAGGGCACTGGGAGGTTGGTTCGCGAACGTGCGAAAATGAGTTTGGGCAAGATGGATATGTATTTTCCACGCCTGTTAACGGTTATGAAAATGCTAGGCTACGCGATGCCCAAGAAAGTGTCGCTACTGTAACCGCCTGGTTGAATTATTCAGATAATCTGAACGAAGGTGATTGGAAATCACTTTGATTTTCAATCCACTATGAATTTCCAGGTATATAAACTCAGCTTCCCACTAGTGCCCTTTCGCTACGGGACATGGCGGCCTTTATTACGATCAACTTCCAGGTGTTTTTCTAGCACTAACTTACCATAGTCAAGAAATAGCTTGGAAACTCAAAGTCAATATCATCGCCGGTTATACTATTCCCTTGCGGTATTGTGATGATGTTTTTGTTTTCTTTATGACCAGGCATTACTTCTAAGGATGACAATATATTTAGGAACCATACATTTATTGGTAACGAAGAGTCTCTAACGTATTCAGTTAGAGACGGGTGATGTAGATTCAAAAATTTTTCAGCTTCTTCTCTAATGGTTGCAGATTTACATGGACTAACATCAATATTAACTGTATCCACATCAACCCCTTCTTCAATGAGGTATTGCACAATCATTAACTTAGCATTACGAAAAGCGCAGCCGTAAGTCAATATAAATTCAAATAGGTCCTCTTTTACAAAACCATCATGCCAAACCCATTTGCTGTATTGACTTTTTTCGAACCAATTTTTGACATCCGCTAAATTATCGAAACAACAGCTCATATAATTACCTCGGTGTGGTTGCAGTACAATTGGGAGTCACGATCCTCAATGGAATAAGATAATTATATAGAAACAACCTGAGGGCTACTGTCTACAAATTCCGATTAAAACGTGAAATTTAACGGTTTTTCTGGCACGGATTATTAATCAATACTCCTGACTTCAAAAAAGGTTTTTGTAATCAACAGCTTGTCGTTCTTTTTGTTTTTAACCTAGCTAATCTGCGGCTGAGTGTGGTTGTTTTTCATAATATTGAATATGTCACAAACAAAGTGTTTACCTTAGCCTCTTTTTTTGACAAGGTTGGAAGTAATATATTTACTGTTAGTAGGCTAAGGGATTCATTATGAGCTTTTACGATGACAATGTTCTTCCTCACGTCATTAACTTGGCTTGCGGTAGTAAGCCTATTTTGCGCCAACGTGAAAAAATCGTGCCTCAAGCACAAGGCCGGATACTAGAAATTGGTATGGGCTCGGGAATCAATATTCCCTACTACGATGTAAACAAGGTAGAAAAAGTTTGGGGGCTTGAGCCATCAACCGGAATGCGTAAAAAGGCCAAAAACCGAGTAGACGCTGCGCCTTTTGACCTTGAATGGCTAGACCTGCCTGGTGAAGAGATCCCATTGGATAACCATAGCGTGGATACCATTGTACTAACTTACACATTATGTACGATCCCAGACTGGCGAGCAGCAGTTAAACAAATGAGACGTGTGCTAAAACCCGGTGGAAAACTCTTGTTCAGTGAGCACGGTAAAGCTCCTGATGTTGCGGTTCAGGCATGGCAAAACAGGGTTAATCCGATGTGGATGAAGCTTGCAGGCGGATGTCATCTAAACAGAGATATTCCCGAATTGTTAAAAGTTGGCGGTTTTAATATAAAAGAACTCGATACCCTATATGTACCTAAAACACCCAAAATCGCTGCATTTACGTTTTGGGGATATGCTGATTAACAGAGCGTCTTCATTAAAATAATCAGGAAGCTTCTGCGATAATAAAATCAATAAAGCAACGTACCTTTTTCGGCAAGTAACGTCGATGAGGGTATATCGCGAATAGACCAAATTCTAGCGTACTGTAACCTGGCAAAACTGTCTTAAGCAGGCCTTGCTTAAGTTCCTCTGCCACAATAAACCCAGGAATCATTCCAATACCTCCACTAGCCATGGCAATTGCTTTCACTGCTCTAGGACTATTAACTGCAACGCGGGATGTAACTTCAATAGATTCTGTTTGCCCACTTGGTGATACAATAGGCCACTGTTTTCCTATCCGAAAATTACTATCGATAATACAGTGATGATCACTGATCTGTTGCGCATTTTGTGGTTCACCAAAGCGCTCTAGATACTCAGGGGAAGCACACAATATCAACGGTAATGTCTTGATGTGTCTGGCAACCAGATTGGAATCGTCGACACCGCCAATTCGAATAACCACATCTACACCCTCCTCCAACATGTCAATCATACGATCTGTAAGCTGAAGGTTGATACTCAAATCGGGATAGGTTTCCAAAAATAGGGGGATCAACGGCGATAACACCATCTCTCCAAACGTTTGCGGCACACTGACACGCAGTAACCCTTTGGGATCGGACTGAACTCCTGACACGTTATCTACTAGTGCTTCTACTTCTTCAAGTAGAGGAACTACTTGCTCGTAATATCGTTGCCCTGCTTCAGTAAGCACAACGCGGCGTGTCGAACGATTAAACAAACGAACCCCTAGGTTGCTCTCGACTTCACCAACATATTTGCTAACTAACGCTTTGGATATGCCTAAGCGATCGCAAGCTGCGGTAAAGGAACCCGCTTCTACAACAGCTACGACTGTCTTCATTCCATCTAATGTATCCATACGAACACCTTAGCACTATAACGACGCCATTATCAACACTGCATTGACAATGATTCAATGCCAGGCCTATTTATCAACATGTCGTTTTCCAAGATACTTGTTTCATCAACGGCGCAAACACAAACAGCCATTGTTACTGATAAACGAGAAAGCAGCATGAGCATGATTGAAATATACACTCGTCCAGGATGCGGATATTGCTCTCACGCAAAACGCTTACTGGCGAGTAAAGGTCTAACGTTTACAGAATACGATGTTTACGAACAACCTGGACACCTTGACGATATGCGCAGGCGAACCCTTGGCCGAAGCTACCCGCAGGTTTTCATAAACGGGTGTTCAGTAGGCGGCTTTGAAGAACTGCTTGAACTTGAACAACACAACCAATTACCAAATCCACATAACTAAATGACTTAACTACGCCAATCAACTACACCAATCAACTACACACAGGAATAAATATTATGTCATCAATTACATTACACCGACACGCGCTATCTGGTCACTCACACAGGGTTGAGGTATTTTTATCGATCCTTGGTTTAGATGCCAATATTGTTGATGTTGATCTAGCGAATGGAGCTCACAAAGACGCTGCATTTTTAGCAAAAAACAGTTTCGGACAGGTACCTGTTCTAGACGATGGAGATGTCACGCTATCGGATTCAAATGCGATCTTGATTTATTTGGCTTCAAAATATGATGACACTAACACTTGGCTTCCTCGTGATTTTGTAGATGCAGCTAATGTTCAACGATTCCTTTCTGTTGCCGCTGGCAAAGTGGCTTATGGGCCTGCGTTGGCGCGACTTGTGAATGTTTTTGGAGCCAACCTTGATAAAACTACCGCTATTGCAACGGCTCACGGGATACTTTCTGAATTAGACTGCCACCTTGAGGGCCGAGATTGGCTTGCAACCGTTAATCCAACCATTGCTGATATCGCTAACTATGCTTACATTGCTCACGCTCCAGAGGGTGACATTTCACTTGAATCTTACCCGAATATTCGGGCATGGGTTTCCAGATTTGAACGTATGACTGGTTTTGTTCAAATGCAATCTAGCGCTGTTGGATTGAATGCCTAAAGCTGGTGTAAACCGAAATACCAGATAATTGTCGCTTACGGGTAATTATCTGGTCAAGGTGATAGTTTAACTTCTGTACACTTTGAGCTATTGAAGGCAATCATTAAACGGAGAAAGCAATGAAACGAGTTTTAATGTTATTGGCAAACGGCGTAGAACCATTAGAAATGGCTGCATTTACTGATGTCTTAGGCTGGGGGACACTACTGGGTAACGAACCTGTGCAATTAGTAGATGTTGGCATGAGACCGCTTATTAAAACTACTTTTGGGTTGCAACTTAAACCGAATAACCTTATTGATGATGTAGATTTAAGTACGTTTGACGCCTTAGCGATACCTGGTGGATTTGAACCCTCTGGCTTTTATGATGAAGCATTGGATGAAAGATTTTTATCAATAATTCGGTATTTTTCCGAAACAAAAAAAATCGTTGCAAGTATTTGCGTGGCGTCTATTGCTCTGGGTGCAGCGGGTATTCTTAAAAACAGGAGAGCAACGACCTATCATCAAGTCGAAGGTATACGTAAGCAACAGCTAATTGATACTGGCGCAATTTTTATAGACAAACCAATCGTTGTAGATGAAGCTCTTATTACGTCAACAGGACCAGGTACCGCACTGGAAGTAGCATTTGAATTACTTGAACAGCTTACTGATAAAAACAATGTAAACGAGGTACGTATAAAAATGCGAATGCCAATGCCTAGCTCGGAATGGTATCAGAAACCTCAAGTGGCATAACCTTTAGGAAGCTACAAATATCAGCGTAGATTTCCTAGATCAATACTTCGTTAAAATAACGACAGGCCAGTTGATGGAAACGTGTGATATCCTATGCCAAAATTATCAATCGTCAGAGCTCACGCCTTTACCATCACTAAAGTACAAGGGTATTCCCTTCTGTACATGGATAAGATCAATGGCTATTTAGCCGCAACTATTTCAGCGAAATCAGAAACTCGCCAAAAGTGCTGTCTTTTGTTTAATGATAAGAATAAATAGCCGAATTACAAATGCAGTAATTATGAGAGGAAGTGCCCTGAGGTTGTTAAAAAAGGGCTCGTAATGTACGAGCCCTTAACGATTTATACGGATAGCTAATTAAGTGTGTACGTATAGGTTGCACTAACAGGGATATTGAGTTCCTGGACGGTAACCGTGTAATTAACGGTAAAGATTTTCCTGGTTGACGTATTTTCAACCATTATTACCTCAACATTACTGATACCTGAGTCCGCTGGATTGAGTTCGTCAAAAGCGTTAGATACTCCATTGACATCATCTGGAGCTTGAACATTATTTATCGTAACGTCAATGCCGTCCACCGATACGACTAATGTCCAATTGCCCGCTTCGACACCATCAACATCTCCAGCATCCAAGACGCCATTTTCAAAATCTATTTCACTAAGATCGATGTCGATATCAAAGGCAACCCCGTCAGTTCCTTCTGTGATGATTATTCCCGCATCACCAAAGATCACTTCAATCACATCCAGAACTCCATCTATACCGGTACCATCGGCGCTGAATACTTCGCTGAATATATCAAAATCTTGTGGGTCGACGTCATTGTCTGCCATTTGAGATGACAAATTCGCATAGATGATTTGAGCGTTAGTTTCTAACTCCGCGGCACCTATCTCACCTAATTGATTTTCCCAGTCACTAAAAAGAACTGAGGGGTCAGTATTTCCAGCTGACATAAAAATAGCCAAGGATGTTAGCGGTGTAATGTTAACAGTTCCTGCACCATCAGCGTAAGAGAAGTAGGCTGTACTGGCTGTATCCAATGCTTGCAACATAAATGGGGCTTCCATGCCCTCAATGTCTATCTCGAACGATCCGTCTGCTAAAATGGTCACCATAACGCTAACCCCATTGGCATCAATCAATGAAACCGTCCCCTCAATAGGTGCTCCTGTTGCTGCAGTACCACTGATTTTAGTAGTCGAACTATTGTCACCGCCAATCCCTGTATTGCTACTGCTGCTACTTCCACCTCCGCAACTGCTTACCATTATGGTGAAAAAAACAAGAATCATTGCCATTGATGTTGACATTAATTTTTTGCTTAAATCGAACATGTCTCTATCCTCCAAATGTTTGCTGGTGGCCGCTACTCGAGATAAGCAACAAAAGCCATTGAATAATAAAGGGGTTTTCTGACATCAAACTGTATCTACAAAACAAGAAATCATCTAAGTAGTTAACTCGTGCTAGAATTAAATTGACTCTAAAATGAGGGTAGCTGTGATTATCTAGATTTACAAGATGAGGTTTTTAACCATAAGTGGGCGTTCAAACTGCACTAAACCAAGGCGACAATGACTTGGCAGATATAAACGGAACCATATTGATATATTTGGATGAAAAACTCTCTGACGCGAAACAAACGAGCATGAGATTAAAGGTCGGACAGTTGAGCATCATTCATTTGCACACAAAGCAGTGACTGTTGAAGGGAAAATCAGATTAACCATGAAACAATGACGGCTCAATAATACTTGATGTAGATTATCCTAGCGAAGATAGCTGGGTTGTATTTCGATTAGCGCATACAAAAAACCAGCGCCCATTGTTTTATACGTGCACGGGTTAACTATGGGCTATTACTTACAATTATAGTGTATGGAAGAATCTATCTGATCGAGGTAAATAGTAGTTCTCATAGTTGAGCGACATGACCACTTTTCTAGACCTACCAACTATTTCATCCCTGGGTACGAAACCAATAACCCTGGAGTCTGCACTATTATCTCGATTATCGCCTAAAGCAAGATAATAATCGGGGGGAACTCTAACTGGGAGAAAATTTGATAGTGCGGATCCTGATTTCTGCACCCTAACTAGGTATTCTATACCCAACAAATTCTCCAATCTGTCTTGTATTACTCCGTCTGAAGAGACGTCTTGGTACGAAATCCTCTCTTTGTTAATATGAAGATTATTATTTTTCATCTCTATAATGTCACCAGGTACACCAATTACCCTTTTAACCAATTTCTTCTCTGAGACTTTTGAATCAAAGATAATAATATCACCTCGTACCGGGTCAGATACTTTATACAGAGAAAAATGTGTAAAGGGTAATCGAATATCATAAGCCATTTTATTAACAAAAATCCGATCGCCTTCAAGTATCGTCGGTTTCATTGATCCAGTAGGCACTGTGTTCCAGTCGGCAAAAGCACTTCGAAACATGAACATCAAAACCACAAAAAGTAAAAACCCTCTATTTCCCTTCCATACATTATTAAACCAAATTTTCATAACATTCCCTTTGTATTGAGTAGTTTAAGGCTAACGCCTTGCGCAGTCAAAAAACTGCGTAGCGCTATTTTTTTCGAATTCCGTATCTTGTTATGAGCTGTTCATTGAAAGGAATTTAACAACTATCTTGTCTCTATATAGCTTTATCGAATCCCAAAAACTTCCACTTTCTTAGTCAAAACAATTAGCTTCTCCTTCATATCTAATCGTTCCGTCCATTGCCACGCACCCTTCACATCCATAATCATTCAATATTATGAGACATGCTTTACAGATAAAGTTCAATAATTCGGTCAATACACTTCAATTAAGATATTGAAAAATTGGAGAGCAAGAGGAGCAACTCTCTTGCTAAAATCGTCAAATTTCACATTGTCTCTAGCAGGTATCCCTTAATCTGTGAACAGTTCGGCTAATACTGGCGTGTCTACTGGGGGTTTATTGGTTTTTCACTTTATTGGTGCTTTTGGAGAGATGGAAAACATGCTTCCACTGCTTTGCTTCCTCAAGTTCATATGCAAGTTCTAATAAAACCTTATCCGCACCATAGCCCGCTGAAAACTGCATTCCGATGGGAAGACCATTATTACTTGTCCCCATAGGTAATGAAATGGCAGGCTCGCCTGTAATATTCTGTAATGCTGTAAATGGAGCGTAGTTTCGTATTTGATTTATCAGTATATCACCAGGCATTGCTGGATTTGTTAGCATGCCATTTTTGGGTGCCGCAGAACTCAGCGTAGGACACAAAATTACATCATAGTGCTTAAACAATTCTCCAGTGACTCTAATTGCATTGCGTAAACGCATTAACACTAAGGGGAATCTCAACATTCTCTTTGAAAATCGTCGGCTAAATGCATAACTAAGTGTTTCTAACTTGTTTTTATCAAAATCTTGTTGAAAAACATGTTTCCCAAAACGATGTATTATGAAAAATAAAAACCCATAATAATCCAGGAAATCTTCACCTATTTGGTCGGTAAAGGGTATGGGTATGTCTTCAATATTATGGCCTAAACTTTCACATAAATTAGCCGTGTCTTTAAGAGCAGCCACTACATCGGGGTCAACCGTTACGCCACCCAATGCATTAGCAATCACACCTATACGCAAACGCTTTTTACCTGCGTTTTCTATTAGGCCTAACGTTGGTAAAAGAGGATTTCTAAAATGTTTTTCTGCTTCGCTCATAAAAAGTGCTGTGTCTCTTACGCTTCGTGTAAGTACACCTTCATGAACAACATTTATTGGTAAACTGTCGGTGCCATCATGATTCACTAAACGATTACGTGTCGGTTTTAACCCTACTAATCCACAGCAAGCAGCAGGAATACGTATAGAGCCACCGCCATCATTTGCGTGAGCGATGGGTACAACGCCCGCCGCCACAAGTGCCGCTGAGCCGCCTGAGGACCCCCCGGTGGAATGATGAACATTCCATGGATTACAGCTTGCTCCTTGCGAAAAAGATTCTGTTGTTGGCGGTATACCAAATTCTGGCAATGCGCTTTTTCCTAAACTTATTAAACCAGTAGATTCTATTTGATTAACAAACTCACTGTTTTTGGTTTTTGGTACTGGCTGTAATGCTCGAGAACCATTTAACGTTGGTACTCCCGATATGTCACTATTATCCTTAATAAACGTTGGTACACCCGCAAATGCACCACGGTGCTGTTGCCCCACTTTGTTTCGCGCCATTTGGTAAGTATCAATAACGATTGCATTTAGTCTAGGGTTAGCTTTAGTGGCTCTTGCTATCGCCGCTTCAGTGACTTCCTCTACACTCACTTCCCCATCGGCAATTTTTTTTGCCAAAGCCACTGCATCACATTCCCCCATGGCGTCATCCTGCATGGCGTTAACAATTAGGTCACTCATATGCTTCTCCCGTATTTTTGTTATCTATTAGGTCTGCTTTTCTAAATGTGAGGACGCCTCACATTTAGAAAAAGATTAACGCAACGGTGGATACTGTGTCTACCTAAAATAATTGCTTTGGGTGACTACTCAGTCATCGCCTGGCAAAAAGATAGATAACCTAAATAGGAAAGGGCATATATAAAAGTGAGTTAACGCTCGAGTAAATTCATGCAGTAAGTATTTATCATTACCTTTAACTCTTCGGCCATTATATCTCCCTGTGGTTTATCAACGCTGGCCGCCATCCGCAAGGCGCTGCCGATTATATCGCACACCATATTAGCAACTGCTCTTATCCGGTCTGCAGGTATCTGAGAGACAACCATATGTAGGGAGTGATAAATAATCTCCCCATTCGCTAAGTTATCTTCAATCACTAAATCTTGTAGACGATGATCAGAGCGAGCGGCATTCCACAATGCTCGAACTGAATCATCGTAACGATAACGCCTATACAGGGTGTCAACGAGGCGAGATACAGTATTACTAAGGTATTGAAGCAAGTCCTCACCGTTGGACATTCTGCTTAGTTCGTCTTTTATTTCTGCTTGAGTCTCCTGCATTTTCACCTGTAACAAACTGCTGATAATCGCAGTTTTATTCGGGAAATACTGGTAAACAGACCCTATAGGTACTCCAGCTAATTTTGCAATATCACTCATTTTTAGCTCGTCGTACCCTAGCTCAATGAGGCGGTTTTCGGCCACATCCAATATTGATTGCACTCGCTGTTTACTTCTGGCTTGAACAGGCCTTTTTCTGGCTAACGGTTTGATTGCAATGCTCCTTTAATTAATTTTGCAATTGTAATTGAGGTTATTCACTCTGGCTATATCTACTGCAAACTTGATATATGTGTACGTACGTGCTAATTATAGAAAAAAGCCCATTCGGATAATAATAATGATAAAACGTACCGGCCCCCTAACCTATTCTATTTTGGCATTAGCACTAACTGCGTGCGGAGGTGGATCCTCTAATGATACCGCCTCAGAAGCAGCAGCTTCTGAGCTCAACAACCAAGATTCTGCACTGCAGGCTGACGACAATTCCGTAAGCTCACAGAGTGTTACTAGTGACTTAAGTTCTCTTCTCCAAAGTTGTGAACAAGGTAATAGAGCGCTCGCAGAACAAATATCGAACCCCAATTTTGAATTATCGGGTTCAAATGCTCTTGGAAGCGAGGGTGATTATTTGCTATCTAATGATAAAGCTGCTTTTGTCATTACCGGCCCCGGGAGACAAAAAACCTATTTCCATTACCATGGCATTTTAGTTGATGCTGCCCCGCTTAAAGATTGCGTTCAAGCCGGTGATGAAAACTTCTATGAACTTGCTTTGATGGCTGGTCGCTTAAATTTTGCAAATCAATCGGGGTCGACAATACGCGCATTTCATGGAGACAATATAGAAGTTATAAATGATGGCGCGGATGGTGAAGCCGCTATTGTACGTGTTCATGGGACTGACGATATTTATTGGCTGCTTGAATACGAACTAATCCAACGGGCTTTTGAAGCCGGTATACCCAAAGGTGTTTCTGATCCATTTGGTTTAAATATTACCGTTGACTACATTTTGGAGCCGGGGTCGCCAACACTGAAAATTGTTTATCAATTAGAAAACCAGCTAAACCGGTTTAACAGTATCAGCGCTGCGTTTTCTCTTCTTTCCTCTGGTAACGGCCCAAGTATCAATTCTTTCTCTTCATTCGACTTAAACGTAGAAGGCTTAGAACTTCAATACGGAATTCCATGGATAACAGCATACTCTGAACAAAGCACCTATATTTACGGTGTAAACAGTAATCAACTGCTCACTACTCACATCCAGGGTGTTGACGCTACTATCGACGCGTCTCAATTAAGCAACACCTGGCTTGGGCAACTACTTGCCCCTGCAGGAAGTGATAAGGATACATTAACCAGAGAGTTTTTTGT
>CAJXZM010000068.1 GCA_913063125.1 uncultured Gammaproteobacteria bacterium
AAACACATTGCCACCGAGCTAAACATCTCACTCAACACGTTAAAAGTTCACATTCGTAATTTGTATGGGAAAATGGGTGTTGAGAATAGAAGCCAGGCGCTGGTTAAGATAAACCAGACACCCTCAGATCCTAAATAATTCCTATCACACCGATTTCACCCCTAAGGGTGATGTACCTCCCTACACATTCATTTACTCTGCACTAAGCCTTTAAGGATTAGCAACGCGGAGAGAGAATAATGACTAGAGAATCCCTAGAATTTGATGTACTTATCATTGGTGCAGGCCCAGCGGGCCTAGCTACCGCCTGTAAAATTCGTCAGCTAAACGAAGAACTATCTGTTTGCGTATTGGAAAAAGGCTCCGAGGTAGGGGCGCATATTTTATCCGGTGCAGTAATGCAACCGACAGCAATAAACGAACTTTTCCCAAATTGGAAGGAGTTAGGCGCCCCACTTAATGTGCCTGTTGTCGATGATGAAATTTATTATTTCACTTCTCAAGAAAAATCCATAAAATTCCCTAAAGCCTTTGAGCCTATTACATTAAAAAATCACGGCAACTATATCGTGAGCCTAGGCAATGTTTGTCGCTGGCTGGCACAACAGGCAGAAGATTTAGGAGTTGATATTTATCCTGGGTTTGCTGCCGCCGAAATACTGTATGAGTATTGCGACCAGAAAAAAACAGAACATGTAACGGGTGTCATCACTGGGGATGCAGGAATAGATCAGCATGGCGAGAGAAAACCATCGTATATGCAAGGAATGGAAATCAAAGCTAAGTACACCGTATTTAGTGAAGGCTGTCGCGGCCACCTAGGAAAACAACTGATCAAGAAGTATCAACTGGATGCAGGAAAAGACCCTCAACATTACGGCATTGGTATTAAAGAGCTCTGGGAGATTGATCCGTCGAAACATAAAGAGGGATTAGTCATTCATACCGCTGGTTGGCCCATAGCAGAAAGCAACGCTTTGGGTGGCGGTTTTTGTTACCACCTGGAAAACAACCAAGTCTCTTTGGGGTATATAACAGACCTTTCCTACGACAATACGTACTGCAGCCCATTTGATGAAATGCAGCGATGGAAACTACACCCTACCATTAAAAAATTCTTAGGCGGAGGAAAACGCGTTAGCTACGGCGCTAGAGCGATGGCAAAAGGAGGTTTGCAATCGCTCCCTAAAATGACATTCCCTGGCGGTCTATTAATTGGCTGCGATGCGGGAACACTTAACAATGCAAAAATAAAAGGCAGTCATACTGCAATGAAATCGGGTATGTTAGCAGCAGAGGTTATTGTTAATGCAATAACAAAACAAAAAACACACACCGAAATAACTGAGTACACCGATCGTTTTGAACAATCCTGGATCTATGACGAGTTACATTACCAACGAAATTTCGGCCCTGCTCGACATAAATTTGGTGATATTATTGGTGGTGCTATCGCATTTTTGGATATGAACATTTTGGCTGGAAAGCTACCAATTACCTTCAATGATAAAATCGCTGATCACGCGTTAATGCGACAAAAAAAACAATGTAAAAAAATACCATACCCAAAACCTGATGGGACTTTCACCTTTAGCAAGCTGGATTCAGTATTTTTATCCAGCACAAACCATGCCGAAAACCAGCCTTGTCACTTGGTACTTGCAGATAACGACATCCCAATAAAACACAACCTTGAGCTGTTTGATGAACCCGCACAACGGTATTGTCCCGCGGGAGTGTATGAAGTAATTACCAATGAAAAGGGAGCACCCTCATTACAGATTAACGCCCAAAATTGCGTTCACTGTAAAACTTGCGACATTAAAGATCCAACTCAAAATATCACCTGGTTAACTCCAGAGGGAGGTGGAGGCCCAAATTACCCAAACATGTAACGCGAAACCAGAACAGAGTACCGGTACGCTGCTATCAGGGCTTTAACCGTACCCGTTTTACAACCGACGTTTCACCTTTGGCTTTAAACTCCTGTCCAAAGTCGGTTGTGAAATGCCCAGGGCATACCGTACCACATTGAGAACAACAACCTGTACCATGTTCATTAATATCCATTTCCCATTGATCTAACTGGTACCAATCTCGTCCCACCAATGTTTGTCCGCATTGGTAGCAATAGGTACTACCACCCTCTGCATCATGCACATTTCCGGTGTACACATATCGCAGCCCCGCTTTTAATGCTATCGATCTTGCTCTAGTCAGGGTTTCTTTCGGTGTCCGGGCAATATGCAACATTTTATAATCCGGGTGAAACGCTGAAAAATGTAAGGGGACATCAGGCCCCAACTCTTTTATTATCCAATCGGTCATTGCTTGTAGCTCCTCATCAGAATCATTAAGCCCTGGTATCAACAGTGTCGTAATTTCAAGCCACACATTAGTTTGATGTTTAATATATTTCAGTGTTTCCAATACGGCCGCTAAATGTGCACCTGTTTGCTTCCAATAAAACTCTTCGGTAAAGGCTTTTAGGTCAACATTAACGGCATTCATCTCTGCATAAAATTCTTCTCTTGGTTTTTCACAAACATACCCTGCCGTCACCGCCACATTATAGATGCCCAATGCCCGACAAGCCTTTGCAGTATCAATGGCATACTCGTGAAAGATAGTAGGATCATTATAAGTGTACGCAACACTGGTACAACCTGACTGCTTAGCCATCTCAGCTATCTTTTGGGGAGACGCAAATTCCATTAAGGTATCCATTTCCCTGGACTTACTAATATCCCAATTTTGGCAAAATTTACATGCCAAATTACAGCCAGCCGTACCAAATGAAAGCACTGAGCTACCGGGATAGAAATGATTTAACGGTTTTTTTTCAATAGGGTCAATTGCAAAACCACTGGAGCGTCCATAAGTGGTTAGTACAATTTTCCCCTCCATTCTCGCTCTTACATAACAGAGGCCACGCTGACCTTCATGCAGTCGACAAGCTCTGGGGCAAATATCACATTGCACGGTAAAATCATCAGGTTTCTGTGTATCTCGACTCTCAACCCTGTGCCAGTGTGTCGTTGATACTATAGAGGGGTCCTTGTCATGCCCGTGCGGCATATCGTTTTTTCTATACACAATGCATTCCTCACCCGGCATCTCTTCTCTAATTAATAGGGTCAAACACATTTGATTTCAACAGTAAAAACAATCACTATGGAAATAAGGCAAACCCAGGGGTTATCTAAAGGGCCAAGAGGAGGACTTCGCTAAATGCACCTTATTCGCAACGCTGCGGTTGCAGGGCTATTTTATCCTGACGACCCTAAAGAGCTCCGCCACACTGTCTCACGCTTTTTAAGCGATGTAACACAGATAGATACTGACGCCGCACAACCCAAGGCATTGATTGTCCCTCACGCCGGATATGTTTACTCTGGTACCGCTGCCGCAACAGGGTTCGCCCGTTTATTACCCTTTAAACATTTAATAAAACAAATCGTTCTATTGGGTCCCTCTCATCGCGTCGGCTTTACTGGACTTGCAGTATCAGACGCCCATTTTTATCAAACTCCACTAGGTGATATCCCCATCGATCGCCCCGTTATTGATAATGTATTAACGTTATCTCAGGTTTCCGTCATCGAACAAACTCATACTCAGGAACATAGCTTAGAGGTACAACTCCCTTTTCTTCAAGAAGTACTTGATGACTTCACGTTAGTCCCCATTGTTGTGGGTGACGCATCAACTGAATCAGTTTCAGAAGTATTAGAAACCTTATGGGGCAATGAAAGCACACTGATTATTATTAGCTCTGATCTTAGCCACTTTCACGACTATCAAACAGCACAACAACTCGATAATAACACGCGTTCTGCGATTGAAACGCTACAACCTAAAGACATTGGTTTCGATAATGCCTGTGGTCGCAATCCAATTAAGGGGTTGCTGCACAGCGCAACACAACACGACCTTGCTGCGACAACTCTCGCGTTATGGAATTCCTATGACAGCGCAGGACGCTCCCCAGAAGACAAAGAACGCGTAGTAGGGTACGGCTGCTGGAAGTTTACAAGTAACAAATAGTAGAATCGAGGAAGAACTGCATGAATGATTACGATCAAAAACTGCTGCTTGATACTGCAAAACATGCAATTAGATTTGGTATTGCAAAAAATCTCACCTTGCCCCTTGATGCGAATGAATTCGAGCCGGCGTTACAACAGTTACGTGCATCCTTTGTAACGCTACATTTAAACGGCAATTTGCGAGGCTGTATCGGAACGTTAGAAGCCTACCAGCCACTGATTATTGACGTTGCACAAAACGCATTTAATGCAGCATTTAGGGACCCTCGATTTTCAGCTATTAGTCAAGAAGAGTTTCTTCAACTGCATTATCATATTTCAATACTAACGCCGCCAACAGCTCTGACTGTCACCTCAGAAGCGGACTTATTAAAACAACTTCGCCCTAATATTGACGGTATTATTATCAAAGAAGGTATGCAGCGAGGAACGTTCTTACCTTCAGTTTGGGAGCAGTTACCTGATAAAAAAAACTTTCTCACTCAACTAAAACTAAAAGCCGGATTCAGCCCAAATTACTGGAGCGATAACATAACAATAGAGCGGTATGAAGTTAAAAATATCACTTCAAATCCTTGATAGAACTTACCTCTGCCATTTAGCTAATACTTTTAGCATCAATTCCATTTCCAAAGGTTTACTAAGATAATCATCCATACCGCTTTCAAGGCACTTTTCTTTGTCTCCTTTCATCGCATTCGCAGTCATCGCAACGATTGAAATAGTTTTGTATAAATCGCCTGCCTCTCCTTTTCTGATTCGACGTGTCGCCTCGTAGCCATCCATTCCCGGCATTTGGCAATCCATTAATATTAGCGTAAAGGGATTATCTGATGAAGATGATGTTAACGTTTTTATAGCTTCTATTCCATTATCGCATACCTCTATATTAGCGCCATAATTTTCGAGCAAACATAATACGACTTCTTGATTAACAACATTATCTTCGACTAACAATATATGGTGACTAATCCTATCCCCCCCCTCATTTTCGCCAAGACTCTTCTGTTCGATATTAGACTGGAACGGAAAGGCACATTCTAATGGAATTTCAACATCAAACTGACTGCCTTTACCTAAACAACTTGTCACTCGAACGACACCTCCCATCAGTACACACAACTGCTTCACAATAGCCAGACCAAGACCTGACCCGCCATATTCACGTGTAGTAGAGGTATCCGCCTGAGAAAAAGAGTCAAATAAAAGCCCAACTTTGTCTTCTGCAACACCGATCCCCGTATCAATTACTGAGACTTTCAAAAGTACATATTCATCCTGACCACCAGGGATAGATGAAGCAGAAACCCGAAAAACAACCTCACCTTTATCCGTAAATTTAATGGCATTACTGGTCAAATTGGAATAAATCTGTTGCAGTCTATTTGGGTCTCCCTTTACCATGGTATTATCCAACCCCGTGACATCAAGCCTTAAACTCAACCCTTTTTCTTCCGCTAAAACCGCCATCGACGCTACAAATTCTTTTGCATGTGCGCACAAATCAAATTCAACACACTCTATACTAAGTTTTCCAGCCTCCATTTTTGAGAAATCCAATATGTCGTTAATGATGACTAAAAGGGAATCGGCGCTAGACTGTGCAAGCGCCAAGTAACGCGCCTGCTTATCCTCTAACTCAGTTCGTGTTAATAAATTAAGCATACCCACGACACCATTCATTGGCGTTCGTATTTCATGACTCATATTAGCAAGAAAGTCTGATTTTATTTGCACTGCGATTTCAGCAATTTCTTTCGCCCGAAGAAGCTCTGACGTGCGCTCACTTACTTGAAATTCCAGTTTTTTATTAAAATCTAACACTTGCTCTTTTGACAATGAAAGCGCATTAACCATCGAAGTAAAAGACCGCTCTATTGAGGTTAATTCATTATCCCTATTTGTTTTTAGATCAACACTAAAGTTAGACAACGTATTAAATTTCACTTTAGCAATCGCATCCGTCAAAATATGCAGAGGTTCGATTAGAATTTTTTTGCTTACCCAAAGAAAGATAAACCAAAGCGCCACCCCTTTAATAAGCGCATTAATAATAAGGAAAAGGAATCCCAATTGAACTCTATTAAGTATAATCGACGCATCAGAATACAAGGTAGCTTTACCTAATACACGATCTTCACCAAAGATGGTGTATTTAATAGGAAAACTGTAAAAAAACAAATCCGAAAAAACATCACCTCCCGATGAAACATACTTGACATTTTTTTTTGTAAGCCCATTAGACCACGCCCCCTCCCCTGCTCCATCAAGCTGTTGCAACTCTCCTTCATGTAGCTTTTCTATTTTAACACCAACAATAACAGGGACTTGTGACAAGCCTTGAACAACGTCCGCTATTTGTTCTCGATCCAGGTCCCACAACCCACGTCCAAGCAAGGGTCCAAAAATATTCTCATAAGTCTTGAGTTCACTGATGATAGTTTTCTGCGTATGCCGATATTCTTCCACTACATGAATAAGAGTTACTGTAATTGCAACGAGACAATACAGAGAAAACACGGCAACCATTAATTGTGTGGCGACAGAATCCTTATTAAACACCTTACGACTCATGGAATACACCCCATGGGTACCCAGCCTTTCCAAAGCGCTTCATTCTGGTTTAACCACTGCTGTGCTGCCGCTTTATAACTTAGCTTATCTACGTCAACAAGAGCAGCGGCAGTGGCAATTTGTTTATTATCGAAGTTTATATTTTGTAAAGCTTGAAAAGCACATCCTCTTGTTTTTTCCAACCCTGTCCACGCAGCTTTTTTTAACCATCCTCCTTTTGGGTTCCCGCAATCATGTAGATAACTCTTACTTACTCCCCAGCTAGGATTTGTTTCGCACTCAGGAGAGTAAGTAGGGAATTCAACGAAGTGCCCTTTATAACGAGATTCCACCCAATTTGGTGTCCAGTTAAAAAGAACAATCGGTTTTTTCTGCTTATACGCCTGTTCTAGCTGTATCCAAAGGTCATCCCCTTTCTGTAAAACGTTAACCTCAAAATTTAAGCCAAGTGCTCTAATTCGTGCTTCATCTGGCTTTTCCCAGGGCCCTGCATAATACACCCCCTTATCTGCCGATCCTTGTGTTGAAAATATTTTTGCACACGATTTCAGTGCATGCCAATCAGGTAACCCGGGGCATAGCTCTTCAACATATTGAGGGTACCACCACTCCTCCCTCGTAGCAGCACTATGAGTCCCTACGTCGACTATCCCCCCTTCTTGCACCATCCGACCAAACATATCTGACATCGTGCCCTCCCACACCTCAACTTGCACATGGGCAACACCATGTGCTAAGGCTCCCCACTGCTCTGCTGTTGACACCGAAAGGTATTCTATTGGATAGCCCATTGTTCGAAACACTTCTCCCGTCACATGGGATAAAACGACTTGGCTAGTCCAATTATTCGTAATAATACGAACAGGCTTCTTAGCATTTGGAGACTCATCTGCAAGCGCGGGAAAAGTAAGAGAAATCATGGTGAGAACGACAAGCAGTCGTGGGTAAACGTTCATAATATTCACGTGGATGTTCCGTTTTAGGAGCATATGCTCTATCCACTAACTGTAGCAGGTATATCAATCACAGCACGCTGAGCAAACCCGCTCAGTCTTTGCACTAGCAATCACTAACGACGACTGCCCGCCTGAACATCATCACTAAAGTGGACATCCTTAATATTAGGTAATGCAGCAATCCTCTTCATCACGTCAAGACCTTCAACCTCATAATCCTCAATCATCTCAGCATTAACTTGATAAGGTTTTCCAACAGAGAGCCCCAAGGTTGCAGGGCTCAAACGCCAACCATTAGTAATATCTGAGCCACCAACTAAATTAACGGGTAGAATCACATCGCCCGGCCTTAAGTAAGCTTGCATATAACGAGGGTTTACATATTTCATTGTGATATCGCCATTATCCTCATTATAAGAACGCGATCCTTCAGGAAAGATCAAAAAAGGTTCATACATAACACGCTTAAATAAGTAGTAATCTGCACGATCGAGGTCTTCCACTCCACTACTTTGTCTACTTATCGTTAGGTATTCCGATAAGGTTTGTTTCTCGATGACATCTAGATCTTCCGTCGCCACATCAAAACGTTGATTGTCGTCATTCAAAATACTGCCCATAAATTCTGAATAGGTCATCTTCTCAATCATTTTTAAGCCCGCATTGGGCATTTTTATTAAAAACTGAGTTCGGCGGGCAGTCTTTTGAAGTTCCTCTGCAAGGCCATTCGATTTTACTTCAGTGGTTTTTTGAGAAGGTAATGTAAGAAATAAGTTTCCGACGTTACTTGCACCGCTTTTTAATACAATGTTCGAAAACATGCGAGGACCAACAACGGTATTACAATTCCCCGCAAGATTTTCAAAGCCCAAGCGCCGTAACACACTTCGGACAAAATACGGCCCTAAATACCCATCATGATGACCAATAATAAAAACACGATTCCCCGCAGCTTTCAGTACCGATGCTTCGTACAACGTACGTACAACCTGAGATGACCCTACCGCAGCTTTGCTATCATCGTTAAGAGACGTGCGCCTGTTGTCATCACCCACCAACACAATATCTGCAATATTTTTCTTTTCAAGAAACACAAATAATTTATGCCACATCGCTGAATCATCTAAGACGGGCGAAATCGATTGGTTAAATGAGAAAGGTGTCGCCAAAAAACGCTCCAAACCTGACTTGCTAAACTCCTTAAAAAAGCTGTGCTGCAGTAACTGGTTACGACGTGCTAAAAATTTACCACCAATTTCAGGAAAATGTTTTTTAAAATCCAGTCCATGAGTTGACGCATAAGCAATCACCTCATCCATCAACTGAATTGCACGCTCATTGTGAGGGGCCTTTTTAAAGGAATACATTTTAACCTGAAGAAAATCCACAACACCCTTAACACTGAACTCATCAACAAAGGCTTGTAAGCTTTTTTTGAGGCTACTCGGCGCAGGGATTTTCATCAGCAAGGCGAATAAAACATCCTTTACCTTATCGATAAATCCACCAAGAATAGCAAAGAATGTAAACAGGCGATTCATTGCTCGATAAAACAGATTTCGTTCATGTATCGAGGCTAGCGATTTTTCCAATCGTCCTTTATTTTCCTGCAATAAGCGCAGCACTTCTGCTTGAGACAGCTTACCTTTTTCCTGTGTCCACCAATGCACTAATGATGTGGATTTTGGCGTATCCGATGTATCTTTTTCCGTCATGGTTTTCTTAACCCTATAAATAATGCTGCGTATGCTAGCAAAATATGTTGCAGGGCTCAAAAAACGATATAGTCAAAACACTCCTGTCAGGTGCACAAGCCGGCAGCAAGAGATTGACATAACCAATTGATATACATGAATTAAATTGTTTGACTAAATGGTCATGCCGACATAACAGCATAACAACCCGCCTAACCAAAATGACAATTTCTTACAATTCACCTGAATATTACACTGCAAAAAAACATATCGACCTGTATTATTCAGATCATTTTAAATTAATGAACATTTGTTTACCCAAATTATGCAATCAGCATTTAGAGAACCTTTTAGTGGTCTAAGTCATTTATTCGCCGCATTTGCATCAATTGCCGGCTTATGTGTCCTCTCCGTAAACGCTACGCTACATGGAGATATTTGGCATATCACATCATTTGCCATTTTTGGTACCTCTATGTTTCTGCTGTTTATGGCTAGCGCTATGTACCACCTCCTGCCCGTCTCTGAGCAAGCACAAAAAGTATGGAAGCGTATCGACCATATGATGATCTTCGTGTTAATTGCAGGTACCTATACACCTTTTTGCCTGGTACCCCTACGAGACAGTGTAGGCTGGATGTTACTGGGGGTAATTTGGGGATTGGCATTTACAGGTATTTTGTTAAAAATCTTCTGGATCCATGCCCCTCGCTGGCTTTCCACCTTAATTTATATTGGCATGGGCTGGATGATACTTTTTGCAATATCTCCGCTATCAGAAAACCTTAACGAAAGTGCATTACATTGGTTAATTGTAGGTGGCCTAAGCTACACAGGCGGGGCAGTTATTTACGCAACAAAGTGGCCTAACCCATACCCTTCACATTTTGGATTCCATGAAATCTGGCACCTATTCGTTATTGGTGGGGCATTTTGTCATTTCTGGGCGATTGCTTTCCATCTCGCCCTTCCCACTAGCAGCTAATCAATCCACTGATTTTGTACTATGCTTTAATATTGCAACGACACCATATCACCTAACTTTCATATGATACTTAATCAGTGTTTTGTACACAGAGCTCATATCTCAAAATCTAAGCGATCCAATACGCTTATCGGCGTATTACTCACCTCTCTCGCATATGTATTACTTCCTACCTCACTATCAGCCCATGAAATTACCGCAGCGGTTGGTACTAGCTTGGCACCTTATATCATTCAAGAAGATAACTCGGGTATCGAGATAGACATCGTCAAAGAAGCTCTTGCTCTTAAAAACCATACCTTAAGACTGCGTTACCCACCCTTAAAACAAGTACCTATTTTATACAAAAAAAATGCTGTCGATGCAGCTCTCACAGTAACAAAAGACTTTGGTCTTGATGCCTGTTTATCCGATGTTGTCATTCAATATCAGAATTTCGCCATCAGCTTGACCAAGTCTAATTTTACAATAAAGGACCTTTCAGATTTAGCCAACAAAAAAATCGTTGCGTTTCAAAATGCAACAACCTACTTAGGCGATGCATACAAAATAGCCGTAAGCGCTGCGCAATACACAGAAATCGCAAAACAAACACTTCAGGTAAATCGCCTTTTTCTAGAGCGTGACGATATTGTAATTGCAGATAAAAACATTTTCCTTTATTACAAATCTAAAACAACACATATAAAAACCGATAAACCACTGACCTTTCACCCTATTTTCCCGCCCTCACCTTATCGCGTTGCATTTCGAGATCAAAAGGTTTGCCAAGATTTCAATGAAGGGTTAAAAATTCTAAAAGAAACAGGTAAAACTAAAGAAATAATGGCTCGTTATCTAAACGATACCTCAGCAGCTAATAGGTCAACAAACAAGCCATTATAAGCAGACCTAGCCTGCCTATACAGAAACTTCTATACCTAATTGTTGTACGACACGTTGTGCAATCGCCAAACTCGAGGTCAACCCTGGGGACTCTATCCCATACAAGTTCACCAAACCTTGTACACCATGAACATCCTGCCCCTGCACACAAAAGTCTTCCGCTGCAGCACCTGGCGCCTGTAGTTTCGGGCGAATACCCGAATATGCAGGTTGCAACTTCTCCGCATCAACATTAGGAAAATAGCGTTTTATCGCTTGGATAAACGTATCCCGCAAACCCAGTGACACTGCATACTCTAATACATCAATATATTGTGTATCTGGGCCAAACTTAAGCTGTCCGCCCAAATCTAACGTGCAATGAATACCTAGTCCAACACCGTTTTTTTCAGGAACAGGATATATCAGCTGCTGAAATGGACTTTTTCCTGCATACGTAAAATAATGTCCGCGACACCAATGCACCGTAGGGATAAATTGTTCAGACAACCCTTCAATACGTTTTGCGACCTGCTCGCAATACAACCCCGCACTGTTAATCACATATTTGCTGGAAATTTTCAGCTGCTCGTCTTCGCAATTTAGTGTCACAACAAAACCACTATCAGAACACTCAACACGTTCCAATTCCGTTCTAGCGACGAACTTCCCATTATTTTGTTCTATTTCTGCTAACAAGCTTCGCATATAACTATGGACATCAACAATACCCGTCGAGGGTGATAACAATGCAGCGCTTGCCGATAGATTTGGCTCCATTGCACGCATTTTTTTTGCACTTACCCAGCCCAAGTCATCAACACCGTTTGCTGCAGCTTTTTCTATCATTTCTTGCAAATAGGTTTCTTCTTCAGCATTTTGCGCAACAATAAGCTTACCAATATTATTGTAAGGAATATGGCGCTGTTGACAATACTCATAAAGCGCTTGTTTCCCCGCAACACAAAGCTCAGCTTTTAAGCTACCTTTGGGGTAATAAATTCCGGCATGAATAACTTCACTGTTTCTGCTACTGATCTCCTCTCCAAAACCAGCATTTTTATCAATAACCAATACATTTGATAGATGTTTACTCAACCGGGCAGCGATTGCCAAACCAACAACACCTGCTCCAATAACGACAACATCGACGTGCTCCATTTTCGCCCCCCCCCCCAAATGTTCTATTAGTCTATTTTGAATTGGACATTTACTTCAGCGCCTTGAATTGAATCAACATAATCTTCATTTTCTGCATCACGAAGAATGCCAGCACCTACCGTTGTACCTTTCTGTTTTTCTCCAAACATATTGGGAAGCGCATTTTTTTCATCAAAACTGCTTTCAGCGACAGCTATGGTGCTTTTCAAGCTACTCGTTGATAGGGCCATCACATCTTTAGACAACGTTAAATCCAATTTTCTCTTCGGTTTTCCCTCCAATTTCTCCTTAGCTACCACCTCTGAAGCCTCACTTGCTATCACTTCATTTATAATAGGCTGAACAACATTAACGGGCTCAACCGGCGACTTTGAATCACATGCTGAGAAGGATAACGTTAGCAATAAACAAGTGCCCAACAAAGCCTTCCTCTCTATACTTTGAAACAGTCCCATCTCCATCATCCTTATTTACGCTAGTATTTCCCAGTTAATTCTGGCTCGCATTGTAGATAATCAACTCATAATTTCATAGGCTTTACCCAATGCAGTTGATTTACCCACGGCAATAGCGACAATTAACACATTATCAATACAGTCTATCTATATGTACTACAAATCTATAGTGAGAGTACTCAATGGTTTATTGGTTCGATCTATTTGGAACCGCTATTTTTGCCCTAACTGGCCTTTTAGCTGCGAAAGATAGACAGCTGGATTGGTATGGAGGGGTTGTTCTTGCAATGGTCACAGCTATTGGCGGCGGAACGTTCAGAGATATGGCACTGGGGAGAACACCTGTATTTTGGATGATAGATGAGGTCTATTTTTGGGTCATTCTCATCACCTGTATCGTTGCCACACCATTGGTATCGAAAATCACAGCTCCAGGTCGCTGGTTGGTGTGGTCTGACGCATTTGGCTTATCACTATTTAACGTTATTGGTTGCCAGGTCGCGCTAACCGCGGGCATGTCGCCATTAATTGCAGTGTTCTTGGGAATGGCGACTGGCACTTTCGGAGGGATGATTCGCGATTTGTTGGTGAATGAAATCCCCCTGGTATTACGCAAGGAGATTTATGCAACGGCTGCACTGACAGGCGGCATTATGTACGTTTCCCTATCTGCACTTCCACGACACTACGCATTGCCCGAGGGCGTTGCCGAAAGTGCCTCCATGGCTATATGCTTTGTTATTCGCGTGCTTGCTATCAATAAGGGCTGGTCATTACCCAAATTAGGTTAAAAGCTATACACGAACAGCTTGTTTCAAGTTATCTAACGCAGCCAAGTATTGCTGCTTCATGCGGTCTACTACATCTTCTACGGAATCAACCGTATGTATAGAGCCTGTTCCCTGACCCGCTCCCCAGATATCTTTCCAAGCCTTTGCGCCGGTATTACCACCACTACCAAAGTTCATTTTGGTTTTATCCGCTTCGGGTAAATTATCAGGGTCAAGACCAGAGTTTTTAATACTTGGTTTAAGATAATTCCCATGAACGCCGGTAAATAGTGAGCTATAGACAATGTCGTTGGCTGCACAATCTACCAATGATTGTTTATAAGCTGGCTCTGCATTAGCTTCTTCCGTAGCAATAAATGCCGTTCCCGCATAAGCAAAATCGGCACCCAATGCTTGTGCTGATAAAACGGATTGACCATTTGCGATAGCACCAGAAAGGGCAACAGGCCCATCAAAGAACTCTCGCACTTCGCTCACCAATGCAAATGGACTTAAGGTTCCTGCATGCCCACCAGCGCCAGCGCAGACAAGTATCAGCCCGTCAACACCAGCTTCGATCACTTTTTTAGCATGTCTAACACTAATGACATCACTCATGATGACACCACCATATTCATGAATACGGTCAATATACTGCTTTTCTGGTAACCCTAAGCTGGTAATAATCAGCGGTACCTTATGCTCAATAATAGTTTCAAAATCTTCATTAAGGCGGTTATTTGAGTGATGAACAATTTGATTCACACCATAAGGAGCAACCACAGCACCTGGATTGTCTTCCTTATATGCCGCAAGCTCAGACTCTATACGGGTTAGCCATACACCCAATTCTGTCTGTGGACGAGCATTCAATGCAGGAAACGTTCCTGCGACACCAGCTTTGCATTGGCTGACAACCAAATCAGGCCCTGAAATAATAAACAGAGGCGCGCCAATCAAAGGCAGGGTAAATGCGTTATTAAATTGCTCTGGTATTGCCATGATCTTACTTCCCGTCTTTTGAATTACATTGCTAATGTAGTTGTAAATATAGTTGCTAAGGTAAGTTGCTTAAGCAAGATAGCTACAGTAATACGGGAGGCATAACCCTGTCGTTAAACTAGTTTAATATCGGCGATTAAACCGCTCAAGTTTCGCTAATCCATTGATTTTTATACTTAGATAGCGCTACAGGAGTAACACCCAGATAAGACGCTATATGATATTGCGGGATACGATCAATATAATGAGGAAAGTTTTGTACAAACTGAAGGTAACGCTGCTTTGCCGACAGCGTGAGTAATTCTGCCTCTCGACGCTCGTTGCGCACCAACATCAACTGGCAGCACCGATTAAAAACATACTGCCATTCTCTCGATACTTGCCATATATCCCCTTTTGGGTCATATGGCAATGCCACCAAGGTACACGGCTCCATGGTTTCTACGGTAAACCGACAAGGCTCATTCAGTATTAACGCGCTTAAACTACCGACTATATTGTTTTCTGCATAAAATGCTTTGTTTGACTCTTTGCCATCGGGTGTCACGTAATAAAACCGAACCAAACCTTCTACCAAAAAATAAAACTGCGTAACTAACTGACCGGCTTCCTGTAGCTGACTCTTAGCATCCGCTTGAACCACCGACATTTCTGGCAGAAATTGTTCCCATGAGGCTTTGGACAAACCAAATTGCTGATGAAGATACTTATACATGCACGCGAGCGCTAACTCCGGGCTGCCATCACACGAGCTGTCGTTACCTATGCTTTCGTTACCTTTGCTTTGACTCAATTGACCTGACTTCATACTCACTACTACGTGCTAATGCTAAATGTGAGTTAATATGAAGCCTAAATACACTGCATGTCAATGTTGGCATGCAGTGTAATTCAAACGCTTACGCAGGCTCTGCTATCCCTGCTTGTTTACAGCCTACATCTGCCGGATGGATTTTTACCACCGTCACTGGCACACCATCCTGCGGTTCCGTTTGCCCACTCACCTGCATCTGGCTAGGCCAGTCGTCGTTATTCGCATAAGGAGAATCAAACTCAACACGAAGATACAAATTTGCCCACATAATACGTAATTGCTGCTTCGCTTGGTTAGAACCCACACAAGCCCTGCGCCCTCCACCAAAAGGGAAATATTCAAACGGACCGGGCTTAAATCTACCATCTAACCAACGCTCAGGTTCAAATTCTTCTGCATCTTCACCCCAAATATCTTTTCGTCGATGAATCAAGTAAGCACCGGCCAACACATTCGTTCCTGCAGGGATAGTCACGTCCCCAAACGCCGTATCTTGCGTTAGATAACGTAACGTTCCAACAGCTGAAGGTGTCAATCGCATAGATTCATTGAGCGCAGCATTACAATAAGGCAATTCACAAATAGCCAATGGATCAAAACGCCCCTCTTTTTTGATGGATGTCAGCACTTCTTCACGACACTTTGCAACCACTTTTGGATGTTTCACCATCCATAACATATGCCATGCACTACTTGCCGCACTGGTTTCATGCCCGCCAACCAACACCCCCATTGCTTCTGCAATAACACGCTCTTCATCCAACAATGTACCATCGGTATAGGTAGCTCGAGACATCGCCGAAAACATGTCTGTTGCATTTTCATCATTTTCGCGCCGGATACGCCTGATATCTTCCCGCATCATATCCGCAAGTTGAACCTTGAGGTCAATGGATTGCTTCCAAGGGAAAAAACCCTTTTTTCCATCACCAAAGTTCCCGCTAGCGGTTTGCTTTAAATAAGCACTGTGTAGCTTATTTCTAAACTTAAAGGGACCATACAACGTACCCAGAGCAAACATGGTGTTATTGGTTGCTGCACCAATCCAGCCCAACATAAGCTCAGCATAGCGATCCTTTTTCTCACCTTCCCTTAATCCAAACAGGGTATAACAAGCGACATCAAGGGCGATATCACCGACTTTACGCGGTGTATCAAACTGATCTCCCACTTTCCAATTATTAAGGTGACTCTCAACAATTTCATGCATCACCCCTGCCCGCGCATGCAACCTCCCCGCGATGAGCGGAGGAATAACAATTTTGCGGGAATCTTGGTGCTCTTTACCGTTAAGAAAACCGGTTTGACGGTCACCAAGGTCAATAGGGATTGGCAACTTAGATTGATCCACTTGATCTGGTTTTAAGTTAAAAAAAGCTTTTACTTTGACAGGGTCTGCTAACCAAACAAAAGGGGCCATACCGGGTAATAACAAGGAGAATGTATCTCCGTAAGTATCATAACAATCGTCAAGAAAACTATAAATCCCCAGCCCCATTTTCATAGCAGTTTTAAACTTCAATCCTCTAGGACCTGGTGGCAACGATAGCTCTGACATAATGTATCTCCAGTTAGATGTTAGTACGATGATCGTGCAACGTATATTCAAACCAGTCTACGCGGTCAAATCACGCAAGTCTACAGCGTATACCTCAAGATTTGACGAATCATTAAGCCAGGCATAACCTAGTAGTTAGGCGGTACAAAGGGGGTTAAACACCTCGAAACACACTCTTCACTAGCCGACTCAGGATAATTATCATGGGAATACCTACAAAAGAAGAACTCACGAGCGCCCTAGACGAAGCAGCAAGAATGCGTGAATCAGGCCAAGACCCTCACTTTGTTGCCAAAGCATTACTCAATCAGCACTACCAACTCACCCACCTAGAACACTTATACGATGCTGTTCAACACTATGTAAATTCAGGGCAAAGTGAGACAAGCCATAGCAAACTACTCATATCTATTGAACATTATCGGGCGATACAAACGTCCCCTTCCAGCACAACGCGTTAATGCTTCCAGGCCAAATATTACAGGTGTAACCAAAATACATCTGACCGGTTAGACAATGTAAACGTTCGTGTCTACACAAAGTGTTTGTCTGAATAATGTAACGTCGATTGTCCTAGCCTTAAGACATGGCTATAATATCGCCAACCCGACGATTGGATAACCCAATACGCCCGGCACCACTACTTACTAGAGCAACGATCGCCATGCATTACCAAAATAACTATCGCCAAACCCTGAAAGCGGCCGTTAGCCTTTCGTGTATAGCATTATTCAGTGGGTTTATTCTTAACGGAGCCTCAATCTCCTTCTCGCAAAACGAGCCTAAATACACAAAATCACAACCTCAAGTTCAGCTTTTTATTAAAACCCAACTGCCGCAGCCTACCTATCAACCTCAGCCACGACACCAGTAAATACCCTACCCCCGTGATGAGTTAGCCCCTCATTTCATTTAAAATATGATTCACTAACGAATGAAATCGCTACTGGTTGGCAAGCCTCCCTTTTCTATCGTGAACTTCCTCAATTTTTTGCTGATACTCTGGGTGCAACGTCCCCATCCAACGATCCCACCATGTGAAATACAATGCGTAATTGTAATGAAAATAGCGATGATGCATATCATGATGACTCACGGTAGCAATCCAACGAAACCATTTGCTCGTCACAATGAAACGTGGATACACCTCAAACCCCGTATGCCCCACCAAACTGCGTAAAAACATACCTGCATAAAAAATAACAATCACCGAATAATGCAGCGGTAAAATAAATACCACTAAAGGAACAAATGCAGTTTGCACAACCGCCTCCAAAGGCATAAATGCCCATGTTGACCAGGGTGTGGGGGCAACAGATCGGTGATGGCCTTTATGAAAATAAGGGTACAATGCAGGGATATGCATCAATCGGTGCCCCCAATAAAAATACGTGTCATGTAATAAAAAGATAACAATCACAGAAAAACAAAAATAGCCCCAACCATACATCCCCACATGGCTATACATTAAGGTGACATTGCTATAACTGTCGTATAGAAAAAGTCCTCCGCTTAAACCAAATACGACCAAGGTTAATGCTGAATAAAATAACTCATGTCGATATTGCTGCCACCTTGGCCATCGGTCTTGAATTTTACGCCACGCCCAACGTTTGCGCATAATCTTATAAAAAAATACGGCACACAAACCGCCTAAACCAAAATAAATTATACCTTGAAATAAAGTATCCCAAAACACGGCAAACAACAGATAATTCCCAAAATCGTCTAAGGTCACACTACCTAGGTTCAATAACTCCAGTGAAAATGCCACCTCTCCTCTATCTCCGAGTAACGGGGTCACCTTTCCATTCTCACCCATAGGAAATAACGTTAACTCACTTATATCACCGTTACTGGATTGATAGCGCCCCTGCACATTGTCATTTTTTCGCTCAAAACGATAATGCCCACCAACTGTATCATCAACCACCATGACACGTCCTAACTCCAGAAACTGTGCAGGGTAACGCGCATCTGAAATACCCTGTGATCGGGCGGGATGAGGAGCCAACGATAAATAAACCTCTTCACCAACATGCTCAGTATCTACTACTAACCGCATATCGATACTTTGTCGCTGCAATACTGCGGTCTCCCCTCCCCAAGTTCCTTGCCAATGCCCGGCCAATGGCTGAGCATCAGTGGACAACGTATTGCTGGGCCAATCAAACGGTTTGGGAGCTTGATTGTAATGACTCGCTGGTAGCTGTGAAATTGCTAAAACGGCTAGTAAGTAAAGTAAAATGCCCAGACACCACTGAAGTGATTTCTTAATTTCCATATAATCCTATTAGCCCTAAAAGAAAGTCATTGTAGTAAAAAACCGTAATAGCAGCACTATACATGCATATTACCAAGGCGCAGCATACTACGCTATTTCAACAACTTTTCCATCAGCAAGGTTTCAAAATGCCTCATAAGCAAAACCTCAAAAAACACGTACGTCTTCTGCACGGCGTAGACTTTCAAATGCAGCCAATTCCCAAGAGCGAATAGCAAGCACCTGACTAGAACCAAAGCGCTCCTCCAGTGGTTAAGTGCATACGCTAACCACTGATTCCGAAAATATGCGCTTAACATTGAACTCAGATGAATTAGCGCAAGATTATCAGAATGTTATCGCACATTTTGCTCTATATAACGTAGCACCCCTATATCTCGCTGTAACTGGACATGATTCACTCCAGGAAACAACCTGTAACGGTAGTCGATTCCTCGATCTATAAAATGGCCTTGGTCTTTCACCGGAAAAACACTGGATTGTCTAACCAATAGATCACCTAAGAGAAACGATAAGGGGTGACCCTCATCGGCATGTAATGTGCCCCCGATAAAATGATGCTCAACATGTTCTACCCAATAGGCCCCGACATAAGGTGTCACATCGCCAAAGCCAAGGTCTTTAATACCCTGGCTACGAGAACTCATGATCTGACTAACAAACTTGGTTACCAAAAATGGCAACCGCTCTAGCACCGCATTAACAATTTTCGCAGCTTTTTCAAACGGAGCCCCGTAATGCGGAGAGCCTAGGTAAAACGCCTTTTTGATAAGCGGGAGAAATCTGGCATCATGCTTTGATGCCCAGGCCAGAGCCGACTTCATAACCAGCCCTCCCATGCTGTACCCCACCATTACGATTTCTTCTACATCAACCTCTAGTTCATCAACGAGTCTCTCAAGGTGCTCTGCAAATTTTTCCCCATTATCCGCAATGGATAAACCACTGTTATACCGAAAATAAAAAGGTCGATACCCCAAGGATTCGTGGATCTGAATACCAAAGTCCGTATGCTCTGTATCCGCGGTTTCCGAATCAATATCCTTTGGAGAGAACTCCCATATACGTTCGTTACAACAAGCACCATGGAGAAAAATCATAAGCTTACGGGAAGAGGCACTACCTGCAACATACTCTGCATTTAAGTTATTGATTGGGTGCCCACGAAAATAAAAACCCGCATTTACAGTTAACACATGCTCTCTGGCATCCAGCGTATCACCAACAGCGCCATTTAACGCCGCATGAGCCATAGATACCAGTTTCGGAATCAGCTGTAAACTGACATTTTTACCCGTATATCTATCACCCCTCCCCAAACTGACATCACTTTCTTTTGAGGGAAGAGTATCAATAGGTATCGTGCAATTTTCAATATCAAACGTTTTATTATTCATAAAAATACAACTATAAGTGTCTACGTGTGCACTCAGTGTATTCGGCTATTTGGATGCTGTCAAACGCACCTCCGCCAACGCTGCACTTTGCTGAGTCAGTTCATCCCTCTGAGAAATCGACGCACTTGTTGGGAGAATACCCTCCAACGGTTCGAATGACGTCAAACTGGTACTTTCTGCCATTACGTTAGCCTCCGCGATCGAGGCTTCAATATCCTTCAGCGGCTAAAATAAGTCGCCTAGCCTGCCGCCAACATTTTCCCGATTACACCCTCGCAAGTACGCTGATCCATGTATATTGGTACCGGGTAATTATAATGCGCCTCTTTTAACGCCGCTTTTGCCAACGCTGGAATATCCTCCCGCTTTAACAAGTCCAACGTAGTTGACAACCCAAATGACTCAAGCATTTCTCGAATACGATCAATAAACAACTGTGCCGCATCTGAGTCGCTTTTGTTTGCCACATCCAAACCACTAACTCGCGCTAGCGTTGCAAGGCGCTCAGCCACTGCAGGTTTTGAATAATCCAGAACATGAGGCAACACCAAAGCATTACCAACCCCATGGGGGGTTCGGTATTTTGCACCAAAGCTGTGAGATATTGCATGCACATACCCCAAGCTAGCCTTAGTCATAGAAAGCCCTGCATAAAACGACCCCATAGCCATCGCCTGACGAACGTCAACATCGTCACCTTGCGCCACTGCCTTTGGCAAGTTTTCCATAATCAATCGAGTCGCTGCCAGTGCACACTCGTCAGTCTCCTCTGATGCAATCACTGAAACATAAGACTCGATTGCATGCGTCAGCGCATCCATACCGGTAGCAGCAGTAATCATTGGAGGTAACCCTGTCATTAACGCGCCGTCTAAAGCCGCCATTTTAGGAACCAGCTTAGGGTCAATGACCAAGGATTTCTTATGGGTCTCGGGGTCAGAAACAACCGCCGCAATAGACACCTCAGAACCAGTACCTGCCGTTGTTGGTATAACATAAAGCGGCAAACACGCTTTCCTAATCTTCAATACGCCCTGAAGCTGTTCAACGGTTTTGTTATTGGTTGCTCTTGCGCTAATTAACTTAGCCGCATCCATTGATGACCCACCACCAAACGCTAACACGGCATCACACCGATGGCTTTTAAGGATCGATAAACCGGTATTAACCTGCTCATTGGTAGGGTCTGGTAAAATACCATCGTAAATCACATAAGCAATACTTAAAGAATCCAACTTTTCAAGCAAAGGCTTCAATAAGCCTATTTCAAGCAGCACTTTGTCAGTCACTATTAACACTTTTTTTGTATCCATGTGAGCCATAGACACACACAACTCCAAAGACGAACCTGGACCAGTAAACAATGTGGGCTTAGGTATAGGTAATACCTTTGAAAGAACCTTAAAACCAGCAATAATACTTTTGTAGCCTTTAACTTGAAGCGAAAATAGCATCCGTTACTCCTAACTTGTATGCCTAAATGACCATGTCACTATTATTAAATATAGAGCTTTTACTCTAACAATCAAAATTTTCGTTATCCACGCCTTATCACGACAAAAAAGGGGGGGCAAATGTCGCCTTTATCATTTTCAGGCAACCGCCTATCATTTCAGGCATAATGGCGCCATCTATAGACCCAGGAATCACCATGACAGAACTCACTATATGTACCCCCGATGATTGGCATTTACACTTTAGAGACGATGACATGCTCTCTGAAACCGTGCCTGCTACCGCTCGCTGCTTTCAACGTGCCATCGTAATGCCCAATCTGGTCCCTCCGGTCACCGATGCAGGGCTAGCCAATGCCTACCGAAATCGTATTTTGGCAGCACGCCCCAAAGGTTCAAGCTTTGAACCCCTAATGACGCTGTACCTAACCAACAATACAACCCCTGAAGCAATTCGTGACGCTTTCGCTGCAGGAGTCGTCGCTGCCAAACTATACCCCGCAGGGGCCACAACCAACTCAGGTGCCGCAGTCACCGATATCAGTAACGTTTATCCCGCCTTAGAAACCATGGCTGAAATTGGAATGTTACTGCTGATACATGGTGAGGTTACAACATCTGAAGTTGATATCTTTGATAGAGAAAAAGTCTTTATAGATAAGCACTTAATACCAATTTCCCAAGATTTTCCAGGCTTGAAGATCGTCTTTGAACATATCACGACCTCTGAGGCAGCCGACTTTGTATTGGCAAGCGGGGATAACATCGCTGCCACCATCACTCCTCAGCACCTTTTGCTTAACCGAAATGATTTATTAGTCGGGGGCATACGCCCACACAATTTTTGTTTGCCCGTGTTAAAACGCAACACTCATCAAGATGCATTGCGAACGGTTGTCGCCAGTGGCTCAAGCAAATTCTTCTTAGGCACTGATTCTGCGCCTCATGCCAAACACAAAAAGGAAAACGCCTGCGGTTGTGCGGGTTGCTACAGCGCCTGGAGCGCCCTTGAGCTTTACGCCCATGTGTTTGACGAGTTAAATGCATTGGATAAATTCGAAGGTTTTGCCAGCCATCACGGTGCGGACTTCTACGGACTGCCTCGAAATACGGGCACAGTGACCCTAGTAAAAGAAGCCTGGCAAGTACCTAAAGAAATCATTCTTGCGGATAACGAGCCTATTGTTCCGTTCTACGCGGGAGAAACAGTGGAATGGAAGGTTAAGAGCTGAGGGCGCAAGAAAACATAGCGTTACAAGGAATGTGCACAAAGACACTGTCTTACAGTGGTGAATAATGCTACAGTTTGTCGGCTTTCTAGAGGCAGCCTATCTTCTTCAGCACCTAGAAAGCCATCAAAATATACGATCATAAAAACAAATACATTTTAGTAACGTAGATAATAATATAGACAACTGTAAAAAATAAGAACAATAGCAGTATCAACGGCAGCCAACTCCTTCTTCGTCCGATCTATTATCGGCAACACCACTCCTGCGACACTTAGCTATCCACCCCTTCTATAATAATTGGGACTAGGTTAGATGCTTTTTAATACCCCTCTCTTTTTTGGCTTTGCCTGCGTATTCTTTTTGCTCTACAGTTTTGTTTTCACTAAGAATAACAGCCGTGCTTTATTTGTTATTGCCTCCAGTTTACTTTTTTATGCAGGTTGGGATTACCGCTTTATCCCACTTTTATTACTAAGTGGGGTCATCGACTTTTTTGTCGCGCAGCATATCGCCAAAACCGACGACATTGTCCAAAAGAAACGCTTTTTACTTATTTCCATCGTCGTTAATTTGGGTATTTTGGGTATTTTTAAGTACACAAACTTTATGATTGATTCGGTACAAGAAACCTTGACCTTTTTTGGTGCTGCCGTATCGCTAGGAACGCTAGAAATAGTGTTGCCCGTCGGCATTTCGTTCTATACCTTCCAAAGCATGAGTTACACCATCGACGTTTATCGAGGCGATACACACGCCCGAAAAAACTTCACCCCCTTTATTGCCACGCTATCGTTCTTTCCACAACTTGTTGCAGGCCCCATACTACGAGCCCGCCAAATACTGCCGCAAATTGAGAATTTTCCTACACCCTCCATTAATGATGTTAAATACGGCTTTGTGTTAATCACCATTGGACTCGTCAAAAAGACCATCGCAGACATTTTGGCCTTTCCTGCGCAAACCCTCTTTAATAACCCCGACGCCATTAGCTGGATAGAAACCGTCACCGGCGTACTCGCCTTTGCAGGTCAGATTTACGGAGACTTTTCCGGTTACAGTGATATTGCTATTGGCATTGCATTAATTATCGGCATCAAAATCCCATTAAACTTTAATACCCCTTACTTCTCGATATCCCCTGTTGATTTCTGGAAACGCTGGCACATATCTCTTTCTGGTTGGTTACGAGATTATTTGTATATTTCGCTGGGTGGAAACCGCGGAGGCAAACAAATTCGCAACGTCTTTATTACCATGTTATTGGGCGGCCTATGGCACGGAGCAGCATGGACATTTGTTGTCTGGGGTGCGTATCACGGCGTCATCATATCCCTAACCCACATGATTCGCGAATCCAGGATTGGTAAATTCTTCAGCAACAAACAAGGGAAACTACTCACGTTCTGCATGTGGCTGTTTACTTTCTATCTTGTTTGCATTGGCTGGGTATTTTTCCGTGCGGAGAGTATTGGCGACGCATTTTCCATTATCGCATTCCTTCACATGCCAGACACATCAATCGCTGCAGCACCTTACGCTGGTGTTATTCTCGCGCTCGTTGCGATTACCATATTTTTTATTCACGCCTTGGATTACAGCATTATTCGTTTTAGAGAAGGCATTTTAAAACGATACTGGTTGGTATTACCGCTGCTAATTGCCGGTCAAACATTTATGATTCTTATAGGGGAGCCGGGTTATGAATTCATCTACTTCCAGTTCTAAAAAAGTTGCACTTTACACCATTTTACTCGCCGTCGTTATTCTTGGCAGCGCCACTTGGCTAGTCAATGCATTTACCGACAACACGGAGAAAAATGCAGGAGATGTCTTTGGCATTCAACGTATTCGCTCTGTCATTAACTCGCTAGATTACATTGCCAATACAGAGACACCATCCGTGATCGTATTTGGGTCATCTCTTATCAAAGATGGCTTCTCACCTCGTTATTATGATGAAGCCCTAAAAAGTCAACATAACATCGACATAACAAGTTTTAACCTGGGCCTTGGCAATATGAAACCCAGCTACCAATTATTGCTCGCTAAGCGCATAAAGGAAGCCCATCAACGTTCTGGAAAAAAGGTTGATTTAGCGATCATTGAATTTAACCCCTTCCTGACCACCAAGAAACGTGAAAATTTCAGGCCCTTTATGACGGAGCAAGTATCAGCGGTACTGATGTCCCCTGAAGAAATACACAACTTAGCATTCGAAGATACTGAGCGCTACGCAAGAATGTTAAGCATCCGCTATTTACGTAACGGCGTATCAGCAGAAGCCATCACAGGAGGCATTCGGTTTCTCGTCGGTGCAGCACAAGATCAAGCTCCCTCTATTGGTAATTTCACCAAAGACCACCTACAAAACTTATCGGAACGACGAACCATACAAAAACAGCTCCGAGACTTCATCACCCAGGAGCATCCCCTAACAAAAAAATCACACGTATGGAATCCCGTGACACAAGGCGGTCTTATCGACATGATGGACTTATCATCAAAAGCCAAATCTGCCGCTATTGCTCTCTCCAACAACATGCGCTATCCAAAAACCCTAGCGCTTGATGCACAAGGTCGCATCGAGTGTTGTGACATTATTGATTTGGAATTTAGCGAACCTCTTTTTAAAGACTTCCAAAACATTATTAAGGAATTCAAAGCATTTTCCAACCATGTAGAAGTCATCTTAATGCCCAGCAATCGAACAATCATCCCAACAAATAAAGAGGCCTTAGAAAGACAAAAAGCATTGCTAGGTCGGCTTGAAAAAGAGGAGCAGATTACCGTTAGAAACTACCAAGACCACCCAGCATTTGCACCATCAATGTTTTATGATGCAACCCACCTGGCGATGGATACTGGAAGAATCACGTTCTCACAATTGCTAGCACAAAATACCGTGGAAACACTCAAAAAAGATTAACTCTTCACGAATATTTAAGACAGTACCAAATCCCAACATAGCTACTCAGTAGCTCTTCCAGTTAAATGACAAGTACTTGATGCGTAATACCCCCTTTCAGAAACGTCTGTGGCAAGGATGCCGCAGTCGAGCACGCATGGATGCGATCTTTTGCGATTTCTGAAAGGGGATATTACGCATCAAGTACGCTCTCATAGATCCGCTAACACCCACACTTATCTACATCAAAACTAAACATTACCCGTGATTTTCTTCCAACGCTGCTGATTACGGCTATTTAACTTAACTAACCAACTAACACCACCCACAACAGTCTTCTGAAAAACAATATAAACCTTAGTTAAAAAGCTTACATTTTTCATCACTTCAATCGTAAACGTTTGATCTGTCTTTGAATTAAGTAACGACAACGTAGCACCAGACTCATCACCCTTTACTAACGATATTTCATTACCCAAATACTTGAATTTTTTCGCCTCAACCGCATTAAACCCAAATGGTAAGGGAACACCGAATATAGAGGCTTGTAACTGATTGCCTTCAACCGTCATTCGCCCAAACAAAGGCAATGGTGACATGCTCTTTGGTAACCGAAAAAAACCATCACATTGAGAGCGAACATCGTCATTAATATCAACAGCTGGAGCATGCTTAGTAACAACAGTCTGTGACTCGATATCAGCAATAGTTTCCGCAGGAAACAATGCCAACAACTCATCATTCACTAAGCAATCAACCACTAAATGTACACGAACAATATCACTTTTATTATGCAATTTATGAGGTTGAGCAAAATCGCCAAACCAGAATTCACCCTCCTTCCAACAAAGGCGATCCCCACCAGCATAAAACATCACATCTTCATGGGTAACAATAGGTATATGAAGACGAACCATTCCCGTCTCCCAATTAAACCCCACATCCACATGCTCTCCTATTTTTTTCCCTGGCGCTACAAATAACAGTCGAGCCGTACTAATAGGAAACGAAAAACTATCAAGAATTTCCTTAAAATAGGGGCAAAAAGATAGGACTTCCGTATCTTTGTATAAACCACCTTCCACAAAAGCAACTGGGTTCTTATAATCCCCATCAATACTGCGCAATGAAATCCCCTTCCAACTACCATCATGGTAGGGGCCTGCTTGAGGTAAAGCTTTAAATTTTTGTACTGCCGCTTCTAAATCAGACTGTAACTTTGCGATATCAAAACTGCGATTTAGGCGAACTTGCGTAGGTAAACTCACGTAAACCTCCTATCCCAGAGGGTATTATTATTTTACCGCATCCTGACATAACAACCCCATAAGAACAATAGGTTGATTGTTTGAATTTGTAGCCGTTTAGCCTAGGCTCTGGCTAGACTTCCTCATCCGTTTTTTCTTCACCCAAATAGCTACCCAGCATTTGATAGAAAACAGGTCGAACAATAGGCTTCGCTAAGCAACCATTGCTACCCACCTTTTTATACATTTTCACATCTTCTTGCATAACATTCGCAGTGAGCGCCAAAATCGGTAATGTATACCCCTTTTCTCGAATAGCCTTGATGGCATCCACACCATTCATGATCGGCATCTGTATGTCCATTAGCACCAAATCAAAATCATTATTCTCTACCTGCTCTACCGCCTCTTTGCCATTATCAACCAAAGTGAGATCCGCACCGGTTTTTTTAATCAGCATAGCAACCAATTTTTGATTCACCGGATTGTCTTCCGCATACAAAATCTTTCCACTCAATGCAGGAACCGATAAGCCTTTACCCGTTCGCTTTTTTGCTTTCTTTTTAGACGTATCCCAACTACTAATCCATTCTTTACGATCAGGTAACTGTCCACCAATATACGCAGAAAAGCAGCTACCTTCCCCTGGCACACTAGTAACATCAATAGTCCCCCCCATTAACTCTGCTAATGTTTTGGAGATAACAAGGCCTAAGCCAGTGCCACCGAAATTTCTTGCCGTTGACTCATCTGCCTGAGAAAACTCCTGAAACAACTTACCTAGTTGCTTCTCCGTTAGTCCAATTCCCGTATCACAAACGGCAAACCGCATTAACTTCCTATCCTCATCCCAACCAACCTCAATGGTAACACCACCCTCTTTTGTGAATTTTAACGCGTTACTGCATAAGTTGAGCAATATCTGTTGCAACCGCTTTGGATCAGCAATAACTTTGCTTGGCATTGGGAATTGGTAATCCACTTTAAAATAGAGTCCTTGAGACACCGCCTTCATAATGAAATACGACTCAATATCTTTCATTAGTAGCGCTATATCTACATCTATTTGCTCAACCTCAAGTTGATGAGCCTCTATCTTTGAAAAATCCAAAATATCATCAATTAACCCTAACAGATGATGGCTACTACGAATAATGGTATCAACAGCATTTTGCTCTTCTTTAAACGTAAGCTCTTCATCATAAAGAGTCTCGCTATACCCAATGATTGCCGTTAACGGAGTCCTTATTTCATGACTCATATTCGCCAAAAACTCACCTTTGGCCGACGCAGACGCACTGGCGACTTCTTTTTCTACACGATTCCTCTCCCTTTCGCGCTCAGCTTGCTCTTTTTCTTTTCTCGCAGTGATATCAACCAATGTACCTTCGATATGACTAGGCTTACCGTTCGCATCCAAAATTAACTGGGCAGAATGTCGCCCCCATGCATCACCACCTCCACGCCTCTCATACGCTATTTCAGTTTGAAAAACGCCCTCTTTATTCAATAGATTATATTGCTTTACCGGATCTGAATAACACACATTGCATGCTTCCACACCAGACGCAAGTAACCTATCAACAGAGCTATAACCCAAGAGCTTCGCCATTGATAAGTTGGCACTTACCATACTACCGTCGAGGGTCATTCTATACATCCCCTCTACAGCATTATCGAAAATGGAACGAAATTTTGATAAGCTCTCCATTGACCGTTGATTTGCCGCTAAAGCCGTCGATTGCAAAAATTTGATTCTGTCAGCAAGGGCAAACGATAATAAAACGGCTCCCGCTAATGTACCTATCGGTGCAGAAGCCAACAACAACGGTGTAGCAGGCAACACACCTTCAAGAACACCAACAAACACTATCCCTCCCGATACCGTTGCCAATATTCCAACAAAGAAATATCTAGCACTCTCATTCCCACCTGCCCATGAGAAACTGGCTGCTATCAACAGCATCACCATTAAACTTAACGACAATCCAGACATCCATATCTGCGCACTAAGATAATCCACAAAAAATGCCGAAACAGCGCTTACAACAATCGTCATTTTGAAAATATTAAAAATGAGCTCTACCCCTGGCATATCCTGTTCCGTTTCCAGAAAAGTGCGGGTAAATTGAATAATCATAAGAAATGAGAACATTAATAATTGAGGAAGGTAATACTTGCTTAATATCCCACCGCCATCACCAAATATCGTCAGGCCATGGCCATTTTCAATAAACTGCCAAAATGCAATACTGAAAACGTAGAGAAAATAATACAGATACCCTTTATCTCTGACAGATAAAAAAACAAATACATTATAAAACGCCATAATCAACATACCGCCAAAAAAGAGACCGTACACAAACTCTTCGTACGCAACTTTTTCAGCAAAGGCGATTGGATTCCATAATGTTAACGGTACAAATAACGCATTATCATTTCGTATTTTCAGATAATACGTTTTTTCATCATATAGCTTCGTCTTAATAGGAAATACACTGTTAACATGAACAACATCTCGCTCGGAAAAAGGTTTTCTAATATCTGCTGCAAGAACGTTATAACTACCGTCATCCATAGGAGTATACAATTCTGCAATATTCAGCTGTGATCTACCCGCCTCCAGATACCACAACCGCCGAGTACTAACATCCGCTATTGATGGGTGGGATGATAATGAGAAACGAATCCAATAGGAATATCCCGTTATACCTTCATTTAAAACACTTCCACTGCTTGGAATAAACCTTTCTTCATAATTCCCAGAAGACACCTGATCAATAGTTAACTCACCAGAAATATCCTCTAACACCTCCATGGAGTGGTTAACCGAATAACTATCAATCGTCCCAAATAGGTCGATAGGCTTTCGTTCAAAATCTAACTTTATCATTTCAACAGGTTCAGAAAAACCGATCCACGACTCTGCTATCACCGCACCGGGAACTCCCAGAGCAGCATAAATTAAAAATGCGCTATGTAAAATAATTCGCGCTATATAATCTATTGATTTAATCGGCATATACCACTGGCACCTGTTATGATGTTTTTTCGCCCCCCTCATCTTGTGGCTTTAACATTTCAACAGGAAATATACCTTTTTCAGCTTCCTCAACGTCTTTTCCTTCTTCAATAACGTCATCTTCTTCACGGGCTCGAATAATGCTAATCGCACTGATATACAAAGAGATTGCAACAATTAATAATGCAGGCTGAACAAACGCTACAATTTCAGGTGGGTTTTCAGCCGTGCTCAACTTCATAGTCATAACCAGTGCTGGAATCAATATAAGGAACAAGGTTGTGGATATAATCAACACCACCCGCTCTTTATACACGCCCAACGAACGATCTGATACCAACCCCTGAAAGAACTTACTAATGCTCAACCCCGTCAGGATTGAAGCAGCAATAGATAGTTCTGGTCCCAACAAAATCTCCTTAGCATTGCCTGCCCACAGGGTTTGCAATAGAATCGCCATAAATGGCAGCATAATAAACAGTATATCGGCATAGGTCCCCTGCTTAAGGCGGGACAATTCCTTTTCTTCTATTACTGTATTGTACTTTTCACTCATAACACCACCATCAACGTTTTTCTTCAATGCTTTCAACTACAAGGCCAAATCGTCAATAATCATTGAAAGCCAATGACCTACATCCTTAGCCGTCTCATGAATTATCTCATTTTTTAGAACCTATCTTAGGTTTTCGCTATGCTGAACTAGCGAATTAAGATTAAGAGAAAGCGCCATTTCACGGATATTCTTAACGATACTCTTAAGCTTAGTCCAATTTCTGAGCTTAACTAATTCAATCATCAACTCTTC
>CAJXZM010000069.1 GCA_913063125.1 uncultured Gammaproteobacteria bacterium
AAAGGACAACTACCACCCAACAGACGATGGGTCCTCACAGCTTACTTCTATTCTTCAGCCGCAACTGGGGTTGTAATTGGGGTTCCGTCGCAAACCTTACATATGACGTGAAAAGTATCAAAACGGTTTTCGGCTTACGCAGCTAAAGCGTGGAACTGCTCTGCAGGCGACAAAACGCCGACCAAATTCTTTTTAATTTGGCCTTTTCTAAGCGTCGCTACAAGCTCAATTCCAGCCAGCGTACTTTGCGCTGATTGGAAGCTTTTGAAGCCTAACATTGAGCGAGTAATCCGTTTTACTCGCCGGTAATCTTGTTCAACAATGTTGATTCGTGTCGAAAGCGCGTTATAGAATAGTATCTTTTTCTGCCCCTGCCCCAAAGGTCTATCAGTTTTTGCTTTCAAAAAACGAATCTCTACTTATAGAGTCGGGTTTTATTCAGGGGATATGGCAAGCAAGCGTAGAAAGCGGACTATCTGGGTAGCAAGAATTTCATTTCTTGACTGATAACTTAATGTCGGCATTAAAGAGTCAGAATCAGGTATAAAGCTTACACCGACCGGCTTCCAAAAGACCAAGCCCGGAAAAACTATGGTTATATAATCCGGCCAAGTTATGGCTACAGGAACAATTTACCCCGTAATAGGACGACCAAAGATTTCTCGGGCAATAGCCCAACGCTGAACTTCGTTAGCACCTTCGTAAATTTCACCTATTTTGGAATCTCTATAGATGGCTTCTAAAGGCCAATCAATGCCCTCTTCAGACATTCGTCTAGCGAAACCATATCCCCCGCAAGCTTGAATAGCATCTCGCGCCATATCCACAGCAACCTCACTCCCAACGACTTTTGCCATAGCCATGAGGGATTGTGAAGAATTACCGACATCATGGTTCATGGCTGCTTTTTGGTATAGGTTTCTAGCGCTTTCAATAGCCATGGCGTGATCGGCATACTTGAATTGCCAATGTTGAAACGATGCAATCGGTTCACCAAAAACCATCCGCTTACTAATGTAATCTGCCGAATAGTCAAAAGCCCGTTGAGCCATTCCAACACCCAGAGCCGCGATCCCTACTCGACCAACTGTCAAAGCACTTAGCGCGACACCAAGGCCTTCACCCTCTTCTCCAATTCGATTTTCTTCTGGCACGAATACGTCGGAAAATTCAATATCCGCTGTTAACTGAGCGTGATTCCCCATTTTTAGATCAGGATCAGACACGCTTATCCCCTTATCATGCATATCCACCAGCAACATGGTGAGCGAATTTTCTGTTTTACATAGCAATAAAACAATATCTCCAGCTACCGAATTAGTAATCCAGCGCTTTTGGCCATTGACCACATAACCGCCTTCTACGCGCTTCGCAGTGGTCTTCATCACTTTTGCAGACAAATCGGTGCTAGTTTCAGGCTCACTTGTTGCAAAACAACAAACAATCTCACCTCTAATCAATTTGGGTAAAAATTCCTGCCGAATACTTTCAGATGCATTATTCAGCGTCTGACCACAAAGTATCGCCTGACCATCATATAACGCAGAAGCAGCTCCAGGTGCGTAATACCCGAGTTCTTCCATTGTCGTAAGGGTTGCCAGCACTGGATAACGTAACCCTCGACCACCGACATCTGTAGAAAAGGGGATTTCATATAAACCTGCCCTTGCTATTGCTTGTAATACATCGTGACGAAACCCATCTCGGCTTTCCACCGTAGTATTAAGTTCATGCGAAATCGGCTTTAATTCCCTAGAAGCAAACTCTCTCGCTTCTTTTCTTATTTCCAAAACTTCACCCGGTAGCCAGATATCACTAAAAATATCGTCGGCGTAGCGCTTACTATTTGTCATTGCTGCGTCCTATAAAGCCGTTTAACTTTTTTTGATAAAATCTGTAGGAAATTTAACAGTTGATTCCGGCAAGCATAAGTGGCACATATGACACATAACATTCAAAAAAGGCCGAACGGGGTTGTTTATGGTAAAGATTACGATGATTGCCTACGATGGCTGTCTATTTTCCAGCCTTGAACTGCTTGCTGATGCTTTTACTATCAGCAACCTGTGGCATAAGAAACTAAACGCAGAAGACCCAACGAAAGAACCAAAAGCTGGGTCACTATTTGAAACCAAAGTTGCCACCATCAATGGAGAGCCTTTTGTAACTAATAGCGGTATAACCGTTCAGCCAGATTATGCACTTAGGGATGTAGGGGGCACGGATCTAATGTTAATTGCTCCCTATTTGTTTGGGGTTCATGCTTTTCCAGAAGCAATTTCTGAACTGATTTCTCCTCTCATTTCCCACTATGAAAATGGTGTCCGAATTGGAGCCATTTGCACTGCAGCATTTATATTAGCGAGAACTGGATTATTAGACGGAAAAATTGCTACTACCAATTGGCAAGTGAGAAAATCATTTCGCAAAGAGTTTCCTAATGTCATTTTGAAACCAGACCGAATATTGACGGAAGACCATGGTTTAATCTGCACAGGAGCGGCAACATCCCAATATAATCTAGCGCTGCACATCATTGAGAATTTCGGGAGTCAGGAATTAGTTCGTACATGTTCCAAGGTTTTTTTGGTCGACCCTCGCCGCATTAGCCAGACTCCTTATATCATTACCAACTTCAAGAAGAGTCATGGCGACGACAAAATATTAACCGCTCAGAACTGGATGGAAGAAAATTTTGTCAACACTATAACCATCGACTCGATCGCTCAACATATAGGGATGAGCCCGAGGCATTTCAAACGACGATTTAAAAGTGCTACTAACGAAACACCATTGGCTTATTTACATCAGATCCGAATCGAGGTTGCCAAAAAGGAATTGGAAGGAACAAAACATAATATCGATGAAATTACACATCGTGTCGGTTATGAAGATAGTGGAACATTCAGACGATTGTTCAAGAAATTGACCTCATTATCACCACGAGAGTATCGAGACAAATTCAGCACATATTAGGCCTAAAAGGCCAAAGAACATCTCTTCGTCGATAAACATGGTGAGGCGCCAAAAAGGGGTTCTGGCGCACAACCCTTACTTCGCATAATTACTACTGCGCTTAATTGTTATTGAACAATTAATTGACATCAGACCCGTGTAACTTGCTCACTAAATTGATATACATTACATTTATTAATAACCAAGTCTTGCAACAAGGCCAACACAATAGCCAGCGCCTGTTCGACAGGTGAATTGTGCATTTCTAACTGTTGTAGAATCTCATCATCAGCATCATGATAAACTAAGGCAGGGCGCCTCACTGGCTGCTCACTGCGAATCAGCGATTGCTTCATTCTATACAATTCGTTAAAGGAATCAGCTTTATCGCTGGGCTGCCCCAATATAATGCTAATGCGTTCACGTAATAAATTGTGATTCACATCGTTTTCCATCTTCCCAAACAGTTCTAACATATGACTTACAAGTAATACATTACTTGCAGAATATGCCGAGCTCTGATGGGCCAACTCCAACAAACAAAACATCACTTTGTTAACCATTGACAAAGCAGTATCCGTTTCGCTGGTATACTGACTGTCAAGCCACGACCAAACATCGGAAAACTTTAACGGTTTCAAAATAGGCCATTCCGCATCAAAAGCACTCAGCCAACCATTAGTAAATATATTCGAGTCGATTTGGGGTGGCTCAAACGATGCTGCCCCCTCCCCTTCATAGGATGCATTAAGGATCTGACAAGACCCCGGAAGTGCAATATTCATTGCCAACATTAACTGCTGAAAAAACACTGTCACACTGTGATACAAACTGTAGGCTTCCAAACCACCATTTTCAGTTTCTAGCGTAACAACTAACTTCCCTTGTGTAGCACCATCTTCATTTTTACAGGCCTGTAAATAATTTGCAAAACCACCTGACACTTCTTGTGCATTTTTTAATGTTTTGATCAGGTCGGAGGCATCAAGTGATACCTTATATTGCACAAGTTTAGCTTGATAAGGGTCTTCTACCTTGAACGGAACATTTTTAATATATTTGTCCGCACCTTCCCACGCACTAACAATCCAGCTAGATTCATTATCACCCGCGTTAGGGATAACATCCCCGATATTCAGTGTTACTATTTGCGAATTTGCCATTCACTTTCTCCTACTTAATTTAATATAGTCTTACTAATTCTTCGATTTCGCAGTCGCATTACACCTTCTAATGTCTGCCGATCCAATAATTTCTCTTTGGCACCGCTGTGCTGAATCACCGATTCAGCATTAGTCATCGCCATATGAATGGCCTGATCTGGTGATAATCCGATGTATTGAGCCGCTGCAAAAGTCGATGCAAAAGCGTCCCCCGCCCCAGTGGTTTCTGTAATATTAATAACGTCCATTGGTTCACCTGTGTAACAGTACTTTCGATCATAAACCATTACACCGCGAGCACCATCAGTAATCACGAATACAGAAGGCGGTAGCTTTGCCATTTCCTTCATCAGCGCTCTGGTTTCAGGCTGCTCATCGTAACGCAAGCCTAAGAATATCGAAGCCTCTTCTTTATTCATTATGAGTACATCGACTTGGTCTATCAATGCAGACAGCGCCTCATACCCCATTTCAGCCTGATAATTGCTCGGGTTAAACGCCACCTTACACCGCTGAGTTTGCAACAGCTCTACCACTGTATCAAAGCTTTGTTCCAGCATGCTAGATAGATAGACCCACTGGGTTTCAAAAGGGTTAATATCTTGCGGCATCAGGTTATTGTTTGCCCCCTTAAATGCCAAAATCGTCCGGTCATCAGCAATACTATCCAAAATCATCGACACCCCTGTTTGCCCCTCACAACCACCAATAAAACCAACATTTTCACTAGATAGTGCTTGCATCACAAACTTGGCATTGGCGTCTTCCCCCAATTTGCCTAAAAATGCCGTTTTAAAGCCAAGTCTCGCCAGTGCCACGGCACTGTTTGTGCCTCCTCCGCCCGTAGTAATATTAAGCTCGCTTATCAGTAGTTTACTGCCCAATGGGAATGCGATAAGTTCTTCCGTTGTTGTTCGGGTTTGAATCTTAATAAGCTCAGAATCGGTTTTTGCAAATTGATCAACCGTTGCGCTACCGATGCAAATAAACTCATACTTGGCTAATACTTCATTCATACGCCTATCATCCGTTGCTTCTACCGGCAGTATAACGCCCTCTATGCTATGAGAAGTGATAACACTCTCAACACCTTCTTCTCTAGGTTTGGGAGTATCCTCCTTATCGATGCTCACCGCCCCCAGTGCAACGTCGTAACGCATCAACATATCAAGTATAGATCGCTCTTGCTAAGGCGGAGCAATAATCACAAAAATGCCCTTCATTAGCCACAGACAAGGGATCTATCCCTAACAACTCACTCATTACCCGTACATTGTTAGACACTGAATTAGCATCGCTGTTCAATGAAATTGTCAACGCCAATGTCTGCGAATAGCAAGTGTTTTAAGGCTACATGTCCGATGTAACTGACTCTAATTCCGTTGGCACAGGTCCTTCTATCTCTGCACTAACGTCAACTCCAACCCCAACCACACGTTCTAATGATGAAACTAAGGGCTCCAACGTTTCTCTATTAACCACTACTGAACAAAAAATCAAGACAAATACCAACAACATAACAAGGTGTCCTCGAGAGTCATCCCACTGAGATATCCGCCCTTCAGGCTCGGTAACGGCGAGGGAAGAAAGCCCCTGCTGCTGACAATCGTTGACAAGTTCTTGCTCTTGCTCTTCGAAAAAACCTTCCATCAAACGATAATTACGTCGATTGGCCTTCCAAGCCACGTCCAACACATCACCGACTAATGGAACAATACCAATAAGCAGCTCAATACCTATGTTTAACAACATTCTTACCACTGTGGTAAGCGGCATTTTGAAACGTAACGCTTTGTAGACAAAATAACTCGATATAATTGCACCCGCACCATCACCAATGACGGGAATCAAACCAATAATGGCATCCCACCCTACTCGCACACCAATAATCGGCAGGGTAAATGCTTCATCCAACAATATACTTAATCTAGCCAACCGCTGTTTTTGCTGCCTAATGGCAACTAACCGCTGAGGAGCCTCATCGAGATTACCTTTAACTACGCCTTTGCCTTTTCCTTTGCCACTATTTATAACCATTAATAATTTCCATCAACTTCTACGTAAACTACCCGTCATCAGTATCGGTGCCCTCATTCCCATCAAGAACAAAGCGCAAGCCTATACCATCCGATTCCAAACGCACAATTTCCATCTCGAGAATGGGAGCATCATCCATCATACCCTGAACTTGCCCTTCCAATATGGTACCGATTGGTGGCAACGCTAAATCATTGGTTATTAAGAAAATACCTCCATCAGAAATATCACGGCTATCAACTTCAATTTCACCAATTTCTGCATGGGTGACCTTAATTCGGCACTTCAGCATGGTTCTTTGAAACTTGCGCAGCTCTTTCATTCCATCACTCCTCTCTCAGTATCGATTATCATACAGTAGGCTAAGATACAGAACACCTCCAAATTTTGACGGCATTCACTACCCAACATCAGCAACATACCGCACGATATTCTACAGATTACTTTATAAACGAGTTATAACTTGGCTATACCGTATACCGACAACTACACGTTAGATAACGCCTAGCTATATCATTGAACTCAATAAGTTCAAGTATTCTTAGGCATTTTCTTTTCTAATACATTCCTTCGGTATGCACCCGGAGATACTCCTTCCCAACGCTTAAAGGCATGATAAAAATTGGACGCGTCAGAAAAGCCTAAATGCTCGGCAATAGATTCAATATCAATATTAGGATTTGCCAACTGCCTTAATGCTCGTTCATGACGACAATGATCCCGTAACCCAGCAAAAGAAAACTGTTCCAACTTTAGCTTTCGCTGCAACGTTCTAGGAGTCATATTAAAATGTTCTGCTACATCTTCAAGTTGGGCAGGGCTATCCCCTAATGACTTTGATAAATACTCAACCACCTTTGCTCCCAGCGACTGATGCCCCTCTAAGCTTTGCAAGCGTTTCTGAGCCAGATCCTGCATCTGCCTATGATATTCAGGATAGGAAGTAAGGAGTGGTTCTACCAACAACGCCTTGTCAAACTGAAATTCATTCCGATGATATCCAAACTCAACAGGGACATGAAAAACACGCTCATACTCATCAGAATATTCCGTTTTGGGATGAGAAAAACGAATACGTTCCACCTCCAACTTCCCTCCGGTCAGCGCATTGGCAAGCGTGAACATTGTTGATGCAATCATATCCTGTTGAGCAACAAGATTCTCTCTAATGGCAAGCTCATCAATGGTAAAAATTAAAACAGCACTACCTCCCGATACCTCTAATGAAAAATCGGTAAATGGAGCAATGAGATTTTTAAAGGTAAACAGTTCATCAAGTGCTTCTTGTAGATCTTTACTGGTAGCAATTAACTGACCAACCAAGTCCAAACTATGATATTGAATAGATTCACCAAGATACAACCCAAAAGCAGGATCATCCATAACTTCATAAGCAGCATTAAATAAATCAACCATCTGCTGAAACGTTAGGTACGTTCCAGACTGTCCAATAATAGAAGGATCAATATCGGCTTTTTTAAATATTTTCTCTACATTTATCTGTCTTTTGATCGCTAAGTCTAACAAACTTGGAATTAATGTTGCTGGCACTAGCCGCTGATCTTTGGACAGACTCATATATTATGTATACCTTCTATAAAACAGGAAACGCCACGTATGACTCTACCATAATTATCAGGATCATTTGCTATATGCAAGCATCTAAAAGACCTTACTGCCTAACACCTCTTTAACAACATCAAAAAGTCGCTGATAAGATAAGGGCTTGGACACATGCATCAACATTCCCACCTCTCGGCTTCGTTGAATGTAAACCTCAGTCACATGTGCACTTAATGCAACAACAGGTGTTCTACGCTGAGCGGTATCATCTTGCCATTGATGTAGCTTCACCGTTGCCAAAAAACCATCAAGTATAGGCATTTCACAATCCATTAGCACCAAATCATACTGCCTGTTTTCTTTTTGAAACTTATCGAGAGCCTCCTGACCATTATTAACGACGTCAGCATCCACACCCATTCTATCCAAATAACCCGATATGACTTTACAGTTAATTTCATTATCCTCTGCAACCAAGATACGTGAATCCAATAGACTCTCAGGCAACCGGGACTCGACATATAGTTCTGTTTTCAAGGTTGATTCAAATTTCGGGGCTAGTTGACGTTCAACTTTATACGGCTCAGGAGCCTGCGCACGAAGTGCATTATTATCCTGATATGAAGCATTCAATATTGCTCGAATTTTATCCTCGTACTCTAAGAGTTCAATCACCTGCTCAGTATCGCTTAGTACACAATCGTCTAGCACTTCAAAAGGTACGGTAAACCAAAACACGCTACCTTTTCCAGGCTCACTGTATACACCAATATCCCCGTTCATTAAACCCACTATTTGGCGACAAATCATCAGGCCTAATCCGGTACCTTCATCATTGATTAAACGACCATTCTCTATTTGACTAAACGGTAAAAACAACCGAGTTTTATCTTGATCGCCAATCCCTATACCCGTGTCTTTAACCTTAAATTTTAATACCAAATGTTCATCTAATATTTGATCCGTCATGCAGAGACTAAGTGTGATTCTGCCAACTGTTGTGAATTTCAACGCATTGGATAATAAATTGATAAGGACTTGACGGATTCTTTCTGGATCTCCCATTACCGATAATGGTGTTCCAGCTTCAACAACTATGATTAGAGGTAGCTGTTTCTTTCTAGCCGTCATTTCGAACACAGTTAAGCAATCAAGCAACAGTGCATTTACATCTATAGGTACATTTTTGAGCGATGCCTTTCCCGCTTCAATTTTTGAGACATCCAATACTCCATTCGCAACATTCATCATACTTTTCCCTGAGTCCTGAATCGCCTTAAGGTAGCGCTTCTGCACAGAGGTTAGCGGTGTTGTTTCCAATAACTCAGCTAAGCCCAAGATCCCGCTCATTGGTGTACGAACCTCATGACTCATTTTAGCTAAAAACTGTGATTTCTCGCTATTTTCATCTTGAGCTGTCGCCATTCCCATACGAAAATCATTCTCTCGACGTTTCATCAACTTCAGGCCAAGCCCTAATACAAAACTAAATACCATAACTTCAATCGCCCAGCCTACTTTGGTACCCGTAGTTGTGAGCCCGTTATCGGCAACAACACCCGAAGCAGCTAATTGTGCAAGCCCCATTGCTATACTTACCGCTCCCCAACCAACAACAAAGAACGGAGCTTGGGGGTCTTTACGAAAAGCACAAAATACCCCAACACCCAACAAAAGAAATGTATAAGCAGAGACTATATGGAGCATCGTTTTTGCCGCCTGTAACTCGGATAACCACGGGTACGCCACTAACACAAATAACAATGAGGCAATTGCGCCCAACATACTTCTATAAAGTTGCTTGTACTTTTGTTTGATCGATAATAGCTCTATACCAAATAATAAGGCTCCAATCATCCAACAAGCCATAAAAAAGATCGCTGCAAAATTTTCGACATCAAGAAACGACCACAACGAGGATAACGAACCATCGGCCATAGAGCCATAGCCAAAACCGCCGATAAAATGCACTATGCAATACAAATATACCGGACCTCGCATAACAATATATAGAATACCCATTCCAACTAGGATGCTAAAAGCCACCCCATAGAACAACCCGGAAACCCATTGACTACCACTCTCGTTTTCAAGAAACACATCAACATCAGAAATGGTTAAACTCATTGAAAGGTTGCTTGTAGTAACAACCCTAAAATAACATTCTGCCCTACTCCCCCCCTTCAACGTTAACGGCACAGCATAGTGGCGCACTTTCAATCGACGACGCTCAAAATCTGTCTGTTCGCCTAATGGATAATAATACGTTCTACCTTGATTCAATTGGCAATACACATCAACGCGGTCTAATAGTGGTTTGGGAACACTAAGAATAAGATCTCGTGATGTTACTCTGCTATTGTATATCTCAACTCGAAACCAGAGCGCACTGGAAGTAAAACCGTAACTGGCAAACTCTCGTTGCAACGCAGAAAATTGCCCATCTTGATAAGCTCGCTGCGAATCCATAAACTTTGCGTTCGCAGAATCATCTTCCCACACCCAAAAATAGGATGTTAGCCTTACATCATTAGCTACGAGGGGAAGCTCATAGGCTTCTTGCTCGGAAGCAGTCACAGATAAATTAAAGGTGCACGCACACATACAAAGCAGCATTATATACCACTTTGTTTTTACGTAACCGCTTTGGCTATTCACATTTGGACCCGCGTACTATTGAACTCCTGGGGGCTGAGTATATCGGTTTCTCTAGGTGTTCACCAATATAGCGGCTAGAATACACAACTCTCTGAATTTAGCGCCTTTTAGTCCTCCTTACCCTTTTATAAACAAGAAGCCCCCGTATGAGTGAAGATAGATTTCAAGATTTAGAAATGAAAGTGGCCTTTCTGGATGACATAGTAAACAAATTAGACAAAACCGTCACCTTCCAACAGTTAGAAATTGAAGGGCTAAAACGCCAAATCCAACATAGTCACAAACAACTAGTGAATATGAAAGATTCGATGAAGGATCAAATAATAGACGAGCCGCCTCCGCATTACTAAGCGCCGCCATGACTACATACCTCGTGCCACTATATTCCCTCACCCCAAATAGAGTCCCAAGGTTTTGGCTTATCAATATAATAACCCTGGGCAAAATCCACACCTAATTGACTTAACATTTTTAACGTTCGGTCATCTTCTACAAACTCTGCAACCGTCCGTAAACCAAAAACTTTTGAAACCTCGACCACCGCCCTTACCAAGGCTTGGTCCTCTGGCTCATTCGGTAAATGTTTAATAAAAGATCCATCAATTTTCACATAATCTAATGGCAATTTTTTAAGATGGTGTAATGATGAAAATCCAACCCCAAAGTCGTCCAGTGCGAACTTAAAACCCAATAATTTTAACTCTCGCATTTTCATCGCCGTATCGGAGACATCCTCTACCGCTGCTGTTTCGGTAATTTCAAAGATGATTTCTTCTGGTTTCACACCGTACTTCTCTAAATAATGCACAATCGATTGATTCAATGTTACATTTCTAAACGATACGCCAGATAAGTTAATTGCTATGGTTGCATTAACATTACGCCGCTCTAATTTTTGTTTATAAACAAACGCTTTTTCAACTATTTTAAGATCGACTTCTTGAATAAGCCCACTTTTTTCTGCAAATAGAACAAACTTGTACGTTGGTAACAAATCCCCATCTTCATCGTAAACGCGCAGCAATGCTTCATAATGAGACGTAGTACCTAACACTACACTTTGGATAGGCTGAAACACCAGTTGCAACAAATCATCCGCAAGCGCCTCTTTTATCTTCTCATTCCAATATACTCGTTCATGGATCCTTTCCCTATCCTGCTCCCCTGGTTCGAATAAATGCCATCCGTTTCTACCCGCATCTTTTGCTTGGTACATAGCAATATCCGCATTGGCTAACAATTCGTCTACGTACTCACCATGCTCTGGAAATAATGCCACTCCAATACTCGAAGACACTCGGTGTACACGCCCTCGTCCTTGTATCTCAACCCCGGTTAATGCACTGCACATCCTCCCCGCCACAGCACCTGCCATCGAGCAATCCACTTCCCGCAAGATCATTGCAAACTCATCACCACCTAAACGAAAAATCAAATCTGTTTCTCGAGCTTCTCTACGTAACAAGTCTGCAACACAACTTAACAACTCATCTCCTGTTTGATGACCGCTGGTATCATTAACATCTTTAAATTGGTCAAGATCAAAAAACAATACGGCTCCCGTACCACCATAACGTTTCGATTGGGCAACACATTTACCTAGTTCTTCAGAGAACCTACGACGATTATACAACCCAGTCAACGTATCATGAGATGCCAGCCAGCCCAATCGCTCCTCAGCTTCCCTGCGCTCGCTAATATCCAATGCAATAGATAATACTAATTGACCATTACGCGTATCCGGTAACAAGGTGTGGTACCACGACATATACAATGTTGAACCATCTCGCTTACTCATCAACGATTCATGATGAAGCTCTGACCTTCGATGATTAAGCAGTTCATTTAACTGGAATTGTAAATCTGGCAATTGATCACTCTTAGGGATCAATTGAAAAAAAGAATGCCCAACTAATTCTTGCTCCAGCGAGCCGGTTAACCTCATACAATAAGGGTTTACCATAGTAATGATCGATTTATCATTTTGTGTCAATATCAATGCGTGAGCCGTATCCAGAATGCCATTTGCAAATTGCTTTTCTTCTTGCAAGTCTGATGTTTTGATTTCCAGCTGTTTCGCCCTATCTTTTAAATCACTTTGTAGGGCTTCCAACTTATGGGACAAACTAATTGTCGTAATATTTAATATGTCACTTTCATCTCTTAATGTTGACTCACGATACAAGCGCTTCATTTCTTTGCGTGCCAATGAAAATTGTCCCGTTGCTAGCAGCGGTAGCGTAGATGTAATTTGACGCAATCTATTCAGTGGCCCCCATAAGGTTGCCAATAAAATAAATTCTGAGAAAACCAACCCAAGACTTAAAAATATCAGTCCATTTTGCCTAATAGAGGATAAGGTTTCCTGCTGAGATGTAACGTCCTCGACAATGATCAGTTCACCTTGACGAGGAAATTCAGCCCCTTTTAGGGGCTTAAGTAACAAGTGATATGAGCGTTCTCTATACCTATAAATAATACCTTGAGTCAGCAATTCCCTAGAAAATAGCGTCGCTGCTTTTCGAATCAAAGGCGCATACATTTCCGAATGTGTTACCGCCACTAATTGACTGTGCCATTGGGCCAGATAACCTTCATCAACGTCTACATGGTCATCCCGCCTTACTGCTACCCCCACATTCGCTCGACTAAGTTTCTCAAAACTCGCTAACACGTCACTAAGTGAAGTTCCCAAAATCAACGTCCCATCGTCCTTCCCATCTCCCATGGGCAATGGCGCTGCCATATATAAATTACAAATATCAAAACACGTTACGGTCCACACTGGTTTCCAATTTTCACGAAACCTCTGAATAAAGTTTGGAGGGATATTTGGCTCCCCCATCCACAACAACGGTTCATCAATAGCGGTTAGCACCACTGCAGCATTAAGCCCCAAATCTAGTTCCATTTGAAATCGGTAAAGGTTAAAGGCGGCTCTGACGGCATCAACATCTTTTGCTACCAAAGCCTTACTCATTCCTTCAATATAAGGAAAAACACTACTCATCAACTCCAAGCTATTTGCCGTTTTATCAACAATGGCGTTGATTTGCTCAACATAGCGATGATTAGTATCAATACGCTGATCTCGAAAAAGCTTATCTAAGAAAAAATTGGAACTAATTACAAAAATTACAAAAATCACAGACAACAGAAGACTGGTAAAAAAAAATGCCTTCCATTTTATGCTAATAAACCGTTTCGAATTAAGCAAGACTTCAGTCACAGTAACTACCCATTAATTCTATTCCTATTCCTCTAACACCGAAACCATATGTACATTAGGAACATCAAAATCCCGCAGGACATAGCCGATAGCTCCTGGGATTTGTTTCACAAGATCCAATAACATTTGTTCACTTTGTACGACCTGAGGCACTCGTGCTCTGCCAGTGTACGCCATACGATCCCAACCTTTTTTAAGTTGGTGAGGATAAACCTTCAATAAATCTCGACAAAATTGACGATGAGCACCACCATCAATATCCAGCACAAATGCTGTTATCTCAACACCATCAAGCCACGACAATTGTCGTAAACTATAAATAGCCCGTAATGAATCGATGCTAATTTGTTCTATTTTCACACTGTCATTTACCACCAATACAATAGATGTATCAGCAGCTCGCAAACGCCCCGATATTACCGTAAACACCACCGCCACAACGACTACCCACAAACGCGCTGACACACTACCTTCTCCTAATTCAAACAGGTCAGCATAAGTATAGATGAGGATTATTGTTAAGGTAGGCTAAAGATATGAGTTAACACACACTTCACAAAGAAGGTGTATTCTGCAAATAACGCTACCAGGACAATGCTTTTTTAACAAAAGGTATGGTGATAAGCCGTTGTTCACTAAGGGAAAGTGCATCTAACGTATCTAACACTGCTTGCAGTGACATGATATCTCGAGGTGAACGCTGAATAATGTATTCGGCGACTTCAGGTGTTAACTGGAACCCACGTTTATGTGCATCAGATATCATAAACTCCATTTTTGCATCATCTGCCAAGCCTGCAACTTGATAAACCTCTCCAGAGCATAATCGAGACTGAAGATCTGGTAATTCGATATCCAATGACCTTGGTGCAGAACTCGCACTAACAACCAGAGAACTATTGCCATCAAATAGTTTATTGTAAAAATGAAAAAAACCCTCTTCCCACAATTCAGAACCAAGTAATCGGTCGATATCATCCACACAAACAAGATCAAAATGCTCCATACCATCAAGCACCTCGGGACCAAACTCTAACAATTGCTCTGCCTCTAGATAGATACATCGCCACTGTGCCAATGTTGACAGTTGACACTCTGCCTGCAGTAAATGGCTCTTTCCGCAGCCACTTTCGCCCCAAATGTAGTAAAACCTACGCTCATTTACCTCAGGCAAGCATTTCAATACTTTTACTAATTGAGCATTATCACCCACAACAAAACCGTCAAAGTCTCGCTTTGGCTGACACCCGAGACTTAATGTTAATTGCTGACCTTCTGTTGCGAGTGTTTTTTCAATCATAAAAAGTTCAATGCCATTCCACACTAACGCTGCTTGGCTTTCACAGCCTTAAATTCAGTAACACCCAAAAACACATACTGGCCACCACTAAGAACACATAATATCGCTACGATAAGGTTACCTGCCTCTAACAAATCCATAGGCACCTCAAATAGCGCCAAACTTGATAACACCATCAACCCTTGCACTATCATTAAAAATGTACACATTTTACCTAACAATGTCGGGCGCCCCTCAAAATGCCCAACCAAAAACCAATACATTAATGCTCCGGTAAAGATGAAAACATCTCTTCCTACCACTAGATAGGTCAATTCAATAGGGATATGCCCCAAAATGCCTAATACAACGTAAGAAGCAACCAACAACAACTTGTCTGCAATTGGATCTGCCACAGACCCAAACCAACTGTACCAACCAAATTGCCGCGCTAAAAACCCATCTAACCCATCTGTTATACCCGCGACAAATAATAGTAGCAACGCGCCCAAATACTGACCGTTGTACAGTACAATGACAAAAGGCACTACAAGTATCATGCGCACAATGGTAAGAATATTTGGCAAGTGTCTCAGCACCAAACTGCCCCGACTACCCTTTCCAACGATAAAGTAATACCGTTTTTTGTGGCTTATCCGTTAGCGACTGAACATTCAGCACTGTCGGTTCACTATCAACAACGGACGTCTCTGAGCTGACATTACCCCTAGGCAAACTATCTATTTTCAACGTACCTATTTGCACATTACCTGGGGGCGGTGTAATTGCTACCGGATTCATCGCACCTAGCAGCGCCAAATGCCCATCCAGCTTCAGCGACTGCTGCAATTGCGCCTTGTCACTTTCTAAATAAACGTGAAATGTTAGTACATCACCATTCAACGCTTGCATCTGAACCCGCCTGATAGCGACGAGGTCACCTAGATACTTTGACACATCAGCATACGATGTTAATTGCTTGACACCACTGATTTGCAATGTAACAACGTCGGTTTCATCTGCGGAAGCTAAAATAGCAAATTTAGCAGCCATTTTGTCTGAAGCCCAATCAACTGCCTGTGCTATAACAGCATTTGCCGTATCACCTGCACTATCAAACCACTCACTTTGTCCATCAACATTTAACGTCCAACTACCAACCCATAGCCCGTCATCATTTTGATATATTTTAGCCATCAATACACCGGTGGCGGGGTAACGACTCGACGCGTCAATGAGTCGATCCGTAAACATACCCCAAACATCGCCAATAGACACAACAGCCTGATCTTCTAAATCATATATTGGCATGCTTAATGGCAAACCACGCCTGCGACTCTCTTTTAATAACAAATGGCTTAACTCAACAGATGAAGAAGGGCTAACCAGTTGCCGCTGCCCTTCAAGCTCCGCACCCAACCATAACAATACTTCAGGTCGGTTGCTTGCCCATATGGGTAACCCCGCTCGTCTTAGCAATTGACTGATCGCTTTAGGGTCAAATTGAAGCTTAAGAAGCAACGCTGGCATCTCTACATCAACCTCATCAACCTCTCCAGGGGCCGGGACCAAATCCTTGGATAACAATTTCTCATACCCAAACTGCAACAAATACCGATCGGGCTTGGAGAGTGCCGTAACGACGTCAGAAGACTCAATTGCATGTGAATCACCACTTACACGGACAATAACCTCTGCCAAGGCATCTTGAGTCGCGCCACGAAATGTTTGGGAGTCACGGTTAACAACCTCTACTTGAGCATCATAAAGACCGTCTATCTCAACAGCGTGGGTATTTGTTACTCCCATTACCCCTGATAGCAGAAAAGAGATGCAAAAAAGCCAATCTATTCGATTATTTCTTCTCATTAACAACACCTTAGCAGGCACCCTTATGTATTGACTCTTTCGGTAACTTCAAATCAAGCTGCTAAGTTTACACTCTCACGTAGGCACATTAAACCTAACAAGTAACGAATAAGCGGTTAAAAATGGAAAATAAGGCGTTAGATATTGGGTACATCTCATACTCCTGGTAGAATTACGCTCCTTATTACGATCGGTGCGCCATATTTGGCCCACCATCCCTTCTTCATAACTGAACTCAAGACCTAACCACTATGGCTGACAAGCAAGATTCTACGCAAACAACGTCCCTAAGTTACAAAGATGCTGGGGTTGATATCAAGGCCGGCAATGAATTAGTTGACCGAATCAAGAGCGTAGCAAAACGTACGCGCCGGCCAGAAGTTATGGCTGGCCTAGGTGGCTTTGGTGCTCTTTGTGAGATCCCTGAAGGTTATACTCGCCCCGTATTAGTATCGGGAACCGACGGTGTTGGCACCAAACTACGCCTTGCGATGGATTTGAACAACCATTCCACTATCGGCATCGATTTAGTCGCAATGTGTACAAATGACCTTATTGTTACCGGTGCAGAACCACTGTTTTTCCTAGATTACTACGCTACCGGCCATCTTAACGTTGATGTTGCCGCTAGTGTTGTTGAAGGTATTGGCACAGGTTGTGAATATTCTGGCTGTTCATTGGTCGGTGGTGAGACAGCAGAAATGCCAGGTATGTATGAAGGCGAAGATTACGATCTTGCAGGCTTTTGTGTCGGTGTTGTGGAAAAAGATGAGATTATCACAGGTAACGACGTTAATGCAGGTAATGTGCTGGTTGGCATAGCGTCATCAGGCCCTCATTCCAACGGCTATTCCTTGATTCGTAAAATCATTGAAGTCAGCAATGCTGACCTCAGCATTGAACTTGATGGGCGCACTATTAGCGACGCGCTTATTGAACCAACCCGTATCTACGTAAAACCATTGCTGTCCCTATTTAAACAGATCCCTGTAAAGGCCCTAGCTCACATTACCGGTGGTGGCTTGTTAGAAAACCTACCTCGCGTATTACCGAAGCACACCCAGGCGGTTATTGACACTAAAAGCTGGACATGGCCTGCAGTCTTTAGCTGGCTGCAAGAGAATGGCAATGTAGAAACAGAAGAGATGTATAGAACCTTTAACTGTGGTGTTGGCATGGTTTTATGTGTTTCTGCTGACAATGCAGAAAAGACATTAGCGCATTTAAACGATGCGGGAGAAACTGCCTGGATTATTGGTTCAATTGAACCTAGTTCCGATGTCGAACCTAAAGTCCTTTTTTCTGAATAAGTTGGAACACAGCTCATATGCAAACTGGACCATCAAGCCCCGCTTCCATCGTTGTTTTAATATCAGGCAGCGGGTCTAACTTACAAGCTATTATCGATGGTGTCGAAGCAGGCACCATTTCTGGTCAAATAACCGCCGTCATCAGCAATAAATCAGATGTAAAAGGTCTAGAACGAGCCGCAAAGCATGGCATTGTAAATTACGTGCTCGACCATACTGAACATGCAGATAGAGAGAGTTACGACCAAGCGCTCAAAACCCTCATTGATCAGCACAACCCTGACCTTATCATCCTTGCCGGCTTCATGAGGATACTCACTGAGGCATTTGTTCAGCACTACGAAGGTAAAATGTTGAACATTCACCCATCCTTGTTGCCCAAGTTTAAGGGATTGCACACCCATAAGCGCGCCATAGAAGCCCAAGAATCAGAACATGGCTGCAGCGTGCATTTTGTTACGCCCGTACTAGATGGCGGCCCTATTATAGGCCAACGAAAAGTAATTATTTGTGCAACTGACACCGAAGAGAGCCTTGCGAGCAAAGTTCAAAAAGAAGAGCATTTTCTTTACCCTCTTTGTACTAAGCTTTTTACCGAAGGCCGCTTACAATTAACAGATGCAGGCCCCACCCTTGATGGCATAGCAATTATTGAGGGAGGATTAGATTTAACTAACACGGATGACCTCTAGCTTGAAGACTTCCCATTGTTTGCTATCCATTATTACAGCTGCTGCCTTTTTCTACAGCGCAGCGGCTCAATCAACAAGCCCGACAACGTCAACAACAAAGACGTTAGAAAACTTCGTCCCCCTATCCCCCATTCCTTTTAATGCCCAATACGATGTATCCCTTAACGGAAACAACCAGCTAAAAGGTTCTCGTACTCTGTTCGAGTCTCAAAATAGTGACGGTGAAAAAATATATACACTAGAATATAAGGCTGAACACCTTTTATTTAAAATAAAGGAGCAATCTACATTCCAGTGGGCCAATAATAAACTTATCCCTTTAGCCTACAACTCAGAACGCTCAAGCTTCTTTAACTCTCGTAAAAAAAGCGTGCAATTTGACTGGCCATCTAATACTGCTAATTTCAACTACAAGAAAAGAAATGGTCGTTTCGCCATAGAACCCGGGGTAATAGACCCTCTATCAACCCCGTTTGTGATAGCAACAAAAATCCAGCAAGGAATGGTTAATATTAGCGTTAGTGAAACAGATGACAACAATATCGAAACCCGGGAATATTCTGTCGATGGCTCTGAAATGCTAACAACACCTATTGGCCACCTTGAAACTATCAAGGTTTCCCTTAATCGCAAAGAATCAACCCAGGTTTGGCTAGCCGTCGACTTAAACTATCTGGCGGTAAGAGTTCGTAAAGAAAGTAAAAATGGGGACACTTACGAGCTTAACATTCTGAAGTATGAAGGGCCCAAAATACCCAGAGAACTACCTAACTTTAGGGCTAAGGAAACGAGCGACAACACATAATAAAAAGGGCACCTATTGGCGCCATTCCCTATGGAATTCAATAACTTATGCTTTCGGTAAAGTAACACCTTTCTGCCCTTGGTACTTCCCACCACGATCCCGGTAAGATGTTTCACAGGCTTCATCAGATTCGAAGAATAACATCTGGGCAACGCCTTCGTTTGCATATATCTTGGCAGGTAATGTGGTTGTATTTGAGAACTCTAGCGTTACATGACCTTCCCACTCAGGCTCTAGAGGCGTTACATTAACGATAATTCCACACCGAGCATACGTCGATTTGCCCAAACAAATCGTTAGTACATTCCGAGGTATCCTAAAATACTCAACCGTTCTCGCCAAAGCAAACGAGTTAGGGGGAATAACACACACATCCGCCTCAACATCAACAAAACTACCTTCATCAAAGTTTTTTGGATCTACTGTCGCTGAATTAATATTCGTAAACACCTTAAACTCTGTAGAACAACGTACATCATAACCATAGCTCGATGTGCCGTAAGAAATCAGTCTATTGTCGTTCGCGTCCACGCGGACTTGACCAGACTGATAAGGCTCTATCATGCCCTGCTCTTCTGACATGCGACGAATCCAACGATCAGACTTAATGCTCATAATGTGTTTACTCAATCGGAAATCGGGAAAGCCCGCAATAATACACGGTTAGGGGGGGAAGGCAAATACAACATCGATCACTCGTTAAGGATTGATATTTAGCGCCCCCCTCAAACGGGTTATCATTTCGATACCCCCTCATTTCAATCTATATGCTAATCATCTTCCACTGAGATTACCGGGGCAGATGCAACCTTTTCTGCAGCATCCGCGGCCAAAGTTCCCGCAACCCGATGCGCAATTAAACGATAACGGGCACTGATATCACTATCTACGTCAGCACTCACGCTGGGATTACCCACATCAGCCTGTTCTCTAATAGATATATCTAAGGGCATACTTCCTAACAATGGAACACTATATAGATCCGCCATTTTTTGCCCGCCACCTGCTCCAAAAATATGCTCTTCATGGCCGCAGCTTGAACAAATATGAACCGCCATATTCTCAACCATACCCAATACGGAAACCGATACTTTACGAAACATCTCTACGCCCTTTTTGGCATCAAGCAAAGCAAGGTCTTGGGGAGTTGTAACAATTACCGCTCCAGATACAGGCACTTTCTGCGACAACGTCAATTGAATATCACCGGTTCCTGGTGGCATATCAACAATCAAATAATCAACATCTTGCCACAAAGTTTGCGTAATCAACTGTTGCAATGCACCACCAGCCATTGGGCCACGCCATACCATTGGTGTTTGTTCTGTAACCAAATACCCCATAGACATCGATTGCAACCCATGAGCAACAACGGGTTTAAAATATTTTTCATCTTGCACTTCCGGGCGCGTACCCTCTTTTACACCAAGTAATAAGGGTATACTTGGGCCATAAATATCCGCATCCAATATACCAACATTTGCACCTTCCGCTGCCAATGCCAATGCCAGGTTAATTGCCGTTGTCGATTTCCCAACGCCCCCTTTTCCCGACGCTACCGCAATAATATTTTTCACTGTAGACAAGGGTGACCCATCATCCAAACTGTTTGCTCTTTCAACACGCCAAACAATTTCCACATCTGCCATAGCAACGCCAGGAACGTCAACCAGGGCTTGCGAAATCACGTCTGATAACTCCCCTTTAACCCCTTCTATTGGATAACGGAAAGCCAGCTTCAATTTTACGATAGCGTTTTCAACGTTAAGAGCAAGAATATCCGCAACCTCTCCAATGGCCTTCTGAGAAAACGGGTCTATCACCGTTAAAATAGCCGATTGTAAAGTAGCGGTAGAATCAGTAGTCATATAAATGCCTTATATTAAGGAAACGCCATAGAGGTATACATTGTTCAGTGACAAGCTAACACTGACCAAGGCCTAGTGCAATCAAGGAGAGGCCAATCAGGAAAATTCCGTGCATGAAATGCTCGGTACCGTTATAGTTAGCGGCTTATTGAACTGTCCATGTTGAACCTCATTAAAGAAAGAGCTTTATTATGTCCCGCACGCCCCGTGATATCTTAGTTACCAGCGCCCTCCCTTATGCCAACGGCCCTATCCATTTAGGTCACATGCTTGAGTATATACAAACAGATATTTGGGTGAGATATCAGAAAATTCGCGGTGAGAATTGCACGTATGTTTGTGCCGACGATGCACACGGTGCAGCCATAATGTTAAAAGCGGAACAACTCGGCTTAACGCCGGAACAACAGATCGCCAATGTCCAAAAAGAACATGAACGTGATTTCGCCGGCTTTAATGTAGCCTTCGATAACTTTCACACAACACACTCTGAAGAAAATCGTGAGCTATCAAGTCTTATTTATCAGAAGAATAAAGACAAAGGTTATATTGTAGACCGCGAAATCACTCAATTGTATGACCCCGAAAAAGAGATGTTCCTTGCAGACCGCTTCGTAAAAGGAGAATGCCCTAAATGTGGTGCAGCAGATCAATATGGGGATAACTGTGAAGTATGCAGTGCAACCTATGCTGCAACTGAATTAAAGAACCCATATTCAACCATATCGGGTTCAACCCCAATAGAGAAACCAACCACCCAGTTGTTTTTTGACTTACCGCAATTCCAAGACATGCTGAAAGAATGGACCCGCTCTGGCACCCTACAGGAAGGCATGGCCAACAAACTTAGCGAATGGTTAGAAGCTGGCCTTCAACAATGGGATATTTCTCGTGAGGCACCTTATTTTGGTTTTGAGATCCCGGGCTACCCCGGCAAATACTTTTATGTATGGCTCGACGCTCCAATAGGTTACATGGCCAGCTTCAAAAACTTATGCGACCGACAAGAAGATCTCGATTTTGATCACTATTGGAAAAAAGATTCCAGCGCCGAGCTTTATCACTTTATTGGCAAGGATATCATCAACTTTCACGGTCTATTTTGGCCCGCCATGCTTACCGGTGCTGGCTACCGAACCCCAACAGGTGTTTACTCCCACGGCTTCGTCACCGTTAACGGCGAAAAAATGTCTAAATCTCGGGGGACATTTATTAAAGCAGAAACCTACCTACAGCATCTAAACCCTGAATACTTACGGTATTACTATGGTGTAAAGCTCAGCAATCGAATTGACGACATAGATTTAAACCTTGAAGACTTCGCACAACGCGTCAATTCAGATCTCGTGAACAAGCTAGTCAACATTGCCAGTCGTTGCGCTGGATTTATTAAGAAAAAGTTTGATAACACCTTATCAGAAAACATTGCTGATCCCGATTTAGTACAAGAATTTCAAAACAGCGGCGATGTTATTGCTGAATTTTATGAAAATCGAGAATTTGGGCAGGCATTACGAACCATTATGTCTCTCGCAGACAAAGCCAACCAATATATTGACGAGCAAAAACCTTGGGTTTACATCAAAGAAGAAGGTAAACAAGAACAAGTAAAAGACACCTGTTCTATGGGTATTAATTTATTCCGCATTTTAATGATCTACATGAAACCCGTGCTGCCTGTAATGGCTGCAGATGCGGAGGTATTTCTGAATATCGAACCGCTAAGCTGGGATGACAAAAACCATGTCCTCACCAACCATGAAGTTAAGAAATTCAAACCGCTAATGCAACGCGTTGAAATGGATAAAGTTAACGCTATGGTTGAACAATCTAAAGCCGAGGCAGAAGCGGCGGCCCTGCTCAACAAGCCCAAAGTGACTATTGATCCTAACAGTCCTCTTGCACAGGAGCCAATCGCTGATGAAATCAGCTTTGATGATTTCGCAAAAATCGACTTGCGTATCGTTAAGATTGTTAAAGCAGAGCACGTTAAAAAAGCGAATAAGCTTCTCCAGTTAACGCTGGATTTAGGCGGCGAAGAGCGTAACGTATTTGCTGGTATCAAATCTGCGTACAACCCAGAAGATCTAGAGGGGAAATTAACCGTCATGGTTGCCAACCTCGCCCCAAGAAAAATGAAGTTTGGCATGTCAGAAGGCATGGTATTGGCGGCAGGGCCTGGTGAAGAGGACATTTATATATTGTCTCCAGACTCAGGTGCTGTACCCGGAATGCGTGTTAAATAATGAGTAAATAGATAACATCATGTCCATTAAGCGTATTAGAGCCATTGTTAGCGGTCGAGTACAAGGTGTTTATTACCGCGCGTCTACTGAGACCGAAGCTCGTCGCCTTGGGGTGACGGGCTGGGTTCGCAACCTTTCAAATGGTGACGTGGAGTTTGAAGCACAAGGGCCGGATGATGTTATCGACGCGCTGATAAAATGGGCTCATCAAGGGCCGACGATGGCAGAAGTTAGTAGCGTAGATATTAAAACGATCCCCGTTTCTAAAGAGGATCGTTTATTCTCTGTGCGTTATTAGTCAAACAGACACTTTATTTACAAGCCCGAATGTCTACAGTTTGTTGCATAGGAATTTTTAACTACGTAAGGCGATATGCTAAACGGGCTTTCGTTTTGCAAGACCCACGGAAAACAGTGAAATAGAAGATATTCAGGTTGAAGGTACCTACTCCTTCCGTCCGAAAGGCCCACCATGCGAATACCCTTATTATCGACATCTGTAAATGTTGATTCAATATCAACCGGCTCATTTTGTAACAATATGGATATTTTTTCGGTAAAGTAGGCATCATCTTTATCAGCAACACCAATCGCTCCGATTTCTTTCTGCAAAGCAATACCCATTGATTGTCCAGAATCACCGCCGTGAACAACATCGTAACGAGGAGCTAGTAGCCAAAAAACGTTTTTTCCAACCAATTCATCCGCATAATTTACTGTATCCATCGGTTCTAATACTGATTGAACAAGCTGCATTATTGGTTGTGCAGGTTCAGCGGAATCAACACCGGTAAAATCCAGTAATATGTCATCTAACCCAGGAACAATCGCAGAAACATACTTCAAAATACTTGCAACATGAAGGTAGGATGGCCGAGGTGCAATCTTTACTACAACGGTATCAACGTCGACGCCTTGAGCTAAAGCATGGACCGTTGCTATCCCTCCAAGACTAGAGCCTGATATTGCGGTTGGCGTATTATCATCATAATAAAATCGTTTTATCTCGTACGGGTCAACACCTCCGGCTGTGAGAATAGAGGTTAAACGTTTCCCGACTCCCAAAGTATAGTGAAGATCTGCCCCATACTGAACATGTTGATTTATCGCAGCTTCCAAATTCAAAAAATTGAAATCAACAAGTGTGTCTGCGACTAACCCAATCGTTTTTTCATCATCAATAAACAAACCAATAAAATCAAACAACTTAGTTGTACTCCCGCTTTCCCTTTCACTTTCTTCTGGCGAATTTAACTGCAAATGAATAGCACCTCTAGAAAAAGATTTATCTAAATCCCAACTATATCCCGTTGGTGCAGCATAAGCTATAACAGGAAAACCTCCCTTAGGACGAGTATCACAAGGCACTGACACCAATAAGCTGACAGGAGAAGAACCCTGTACAACCGCTCTACCACTTGTATCTATCTCAATCTGTCCGCCCCCAAAAACATGCATCCCCGTTCCTGTCATATAATTGGGAAATTCTACATCAACAACCATCTGCATCGGGTCACATTCAATAGAATCACAGTAACATTCATTAACAACTTCCACCCTCTTGACTGATTCCAAATAGTCTTCATCGGTAAGATCTTGCATCGTTTTACCAATTGCGTGATCTTTGATTTTTGGGTCTTGCGTTGTATATTGCGTAAACGCGACAATATCACCAACACCAGATATACCATAAATGCTCATCGTTTCTATCAAGAGTGTTTTTTGCTGCTTTAATGCTTCAAATATAGGTTCAGAAAACCCAAGAGACTTGTGATAATCACCATCAAGTTTTTCCATTAATCTACTGGGCAATAACGGATCACTTGACACAAAACGTTCAAGTATAACCGCAGAATAGACTGTAGAGGGACGTAATCGATGACCAGGCAATGGTGCAACCATCACTAACCGGGTCAACGCTAGGTCATCACTCTCACTATCCGGCGGAGAATAGTCCGTTGTAACCGAAGGAACTACTTCGCCATAAAATGGAGAAGTAGTATCAACATTAACAAAAAAAGCATGAGGGTTTTCTTTTTTACTATCAAATGGCTCTTTATCCAAAAGGTAGCCATCCAGCTGAAAGATAGCACCACCATTGGTACTAAAACCATAGGTATTACTTGCCAATTTTTGTAGCTGATTTCTAATTCTTGTTTTTTGAGGGAATGGGAAGTTTTCCGTCGAAATAGATCCATCGGAACGTCGTGAATATGCGTCATTTGGCCATGGGGCGGTAAAGAAATATTCCGACATAGGCTGCATCAGAGGTCGCACAGGCATTTGACCCGGAGCCAAGAAGGATGCTTGAACTTGAACATCGCCCAATACAGACAGAGTACAAACGCTACCAACAGCCTCAGCACAAGCCCCGCCCCAACCCGCAAAAGCATGGCCATCCTCCGGAATTGCCTCCAACGAAACAGTATCTCCACGGGGCACAGAAAAACACGCCTGGCCACTATCACAGGTTTCAACTCCATTTGCAGTAACTACACCTTCACCTGTAACAATAACTTTTACGTTACACCCAGCCAAAAAAACAACTAAAACACTTAAAATTAATTTACAATATTTCATGATACAACTCCCTTTTAATTAATATATATCCCTACTGAAAACAATCAGCCTACTCTAATACAATGCATTTCTAAAACTCGTACTAAAATCCCCTGTCGCCTGTAAATCAACCAGTATTGTTTTTAATCCCCACTGCAAACGATTCACTAGTAGGAACGGCTTAGGCAAGTTCATCGATTTTTTATTTTTATTTTCATAAATGAAAAAACGATTGCCTTCCTCTTTATATTCCTTCGTATAAGTGAAAGGCCCTTCTGAAGTGATAGGTGCCAGAATAAACCCATAAAGATCCCATTGGTACTCCCAGTCAAACTTCGCCTCATTACCCACAAAACCCATTTCTCGAATAAAAACTTTGAATTTGCCTTTATCTCCCGCCAAAACAGCCTTTACCGCCCCTCTCCACGATTCAAGAAATTCTGATTCAAAATAACGAACACAGCCAAAATCAAGAAATACGACCTCTCCGTCCTCTCGAAATAAGTAATTACCCGGATGTGGGTCTCCATTAAAAAAACCAAATTTAAAAATGGACTCATAACTCATACGAAACAATGTTTCAGCAGCTCTATTTTTTGCTTCCTGTGATGCTGAATCTCTGAATTCATAAAACCCTTTGCCTTCCATGAACTCTGTCACTAGCACGTTACCCGAGCATAATTCCTCTACAACGTCCGGAATAATGATCTTATTGTCACTAGGCCAGCAACTTAACGCATATTGCTGATTTTTTGCCTCTCGCTTATAATCACACTCTTCAATAATACGATCGTGAAGTTCCTTAAAAAGGGCCTTGTTGTCTACCGACATCCCCATCACTGAAGTAGCCATCGCAGCCATGGGGACAAATTTATCGATTAGTGACAAATCACTGCTGATCGCCTCTTTCACTCCCGGATACTGTACTTTCACCGCAACGGATCGGCCTTTGTATACGGCCCTATGAACTTGACCAATCGACGCGGCAGCCATCGCTTCAGATTCAAAAGACTCAAACACATCCTCCAAAGGCCTCCCTAATTCTTTTACCAACAACGACTTAATTTCATAAAAAGGTAATGCGCTGGCCTCTGCTTGTAACTTTGCCATCACACGTTGCGCTTCAGGAGGTAATTGTGTCGTCATATAACTGGCCATTTGGCCAAACTTCATCACCAAGCCTTTCAACTGATCCATATCTTCGAAAAGCTTTAATGCCATATCAACAGCATCCTTTGTTAACCGCTCTCTATTTTCAATCACCGAGAGGTCTGCACTTAGTACGTCATCAGCAAGATCTACAGCTTTACCTGAAAAAGCCCCTTGAGTTTTGTGCTTGATAATACTTTTGGCAACCCCAACGCCCAACGTGGCAGAAAGTTTAGCTGTTACCAACGTACGCTTACGAAATCCCTGTGCAACTGACGAAAACATCTTATCCATAACACGTCCTTTCCTTTAGTATCGATAGGCAACAAGACTAACAGACTCTTCTTCTACTTGTATATCCCCGTTAACATGAGCAAAAACCAATGAACACATCATCACTACTTAACACATTGTTATCACAATTCCCCGAACAACTGGACCAGTCGAAGCATGGGCTAGAACAACATAGCAGTGATGAGTCCTGGCATCCAAAGCAACACCCCATTGCTGTCATATACCCAACCTCAACGCAAGACGTGAGTGGCATTGCCTCTTTATGCCATCAATACAACATTCCCATGTCCATTTTCGGTGCAGGCACCAGTGTCGAAGGACAATCAATTCCTGCACCAAACTCTCTTTGTATTGATATGTCTCGAATGAATAGCCTATTAAACCTTCACTCTGATGATCAAGACTGTCAGGTTCAAGCAGGCCTAAGGAGACTCGAGTTAAATGAAAAAATTAGAGACCAAGGGTTATTTTTCCCCGTCGACCCCGGCGCAAATGCCAGTATCGGTGGCATGTGCGCAACAAGAGCATCAGGTACCAACGCTGTAAAATATGGCACCATGAAACACAATGTTCTTGGCCTCACCGCTGTCACCGCGAACGGCACAATCATCCATACTGGAGGCAGAGCTCGAAAAAGTGCCAGCGGTTACGACTTAACATCATTATTGATTGGCTCAGAAGGTACCCTCGCTATCATTACCGAAGTTACTTTGCGCCTTCATGGCACTCCTGAAAACACAGCAGTTGCCAGCGTTCAGTTTCAAAACCTTGGAGCACTTACACAGCTAGTATTTCAAGTACTACAAATGGGCATCCCCGTTGCCCGCGTTGAATTATTAGACAAGCCTGCCATCAAGGCAGTGAATCATTATGCCCACTTGCAATTACCGGAAGACCATACCTTATTTTTTGAATTTCATGGCAGCATGCAAAGCATTAGAGAACAAACCGATAGCGTAGAGGAATTAAGCAAAGCACTGGGCGGATCACAATTTTCCTGGGCCACAAAACAAGAAGATAAAAACCGACTGTGGAAAGCTCGTCACAACGTGCTTTATGCAGCAAAAGCAACCCAACCCAACAGTACAATATGGACAACTGATGTATGCGTGCCCATTTCATCGCTCGCGCAATGTATTTTGGACATACATAAAGACATTCAAAGCAGTGGATTATTGGCGCCTATAGTAGGCCACGTCGGCGACGGTAATTTCCATTTATTGATCGTTATTCCCAATAATGATGACGATGCGTTACAACAAGCAAAAGACCTCAATGAGAAACTTATTCATCGGGCACTAGCAATGGGTGGAACCTGCACAGGGGAGCACGGTATCGGCAAAGGGAAAAAACACTGGCTAATAGAGGAGCATGGCAATGCCGTTGATCTAATGAAAACGATAAAATCCAGCCTAGACCCTTCGAACTTACTCGGCCGAGGAAATATCTTTTCACTTGAGCAGCCCTAAGCGACAGTCTTGTAGCCGCTGATCAAACGCACCAAAGACCAAGACTACGAAAACACACTCAAAAAAGACCAAAATGTCATAAAGGTATCATGCCAATAGAGCATACTAGCTGGTCATTTAATCCGCACTTTCAACAATCTAGCACAAGATATTTGTCGAATCAGGGCTATTTATGAGATACTCCCCGCCCCCCAGTGGGGAAGTAGCAGATTTAGTTTTAGTATCTGGCTTGATACCCCCGGATTTACTGGGATACAGCGTATTTCAAGTCAAAATCTTATTTAAGCCCCACAAAGAATAGGGCTATTTTTTGAGGGTAAGCCTAACCGAAAAGTTACGGCTACAAATATAGGAAGTTCTAAATGACCAACATTAGCAATAAATCGGGTGGCTTGTATCGCTCAGAATTCGAGCATGACAGCTGTGGTATCGGCTTTGTAGCCAACCTTAAGGGCAAAAAGTCCCACGATATTATTGAGAATGCACTAACCATGCTCACATGTATGGAGCACCGTGGTGGTACTGGCTTTGATGTAAAAAGCGGTGACGGTGCAGGTATTCTATTTCAAATTCCTCATGACTTTTTTGCTGCTGAAGCAACCGAGCTTGGCTTTTCTATTCCCGAATTTGGTGAATACGGCGTTGGGATGACCTTTTTCCCCTCGGAGCCAGAGCTCACTGAAGCTTGTCGTAAGGTATTAAACGCCAACATAGAAGAATTAGGGCTAACCCTTTTAGGTTACCGTGAAGTTCCCGGTGACAATTCTATGCTAGGAGCTGCATCTGTTGAGACAGAGCCTCAAATCGAACAAGTTTTTATCCAAAAGCCAAGTGACCTGTCGCAACAGGAGTTTGAGCGAAAGTTATTTGTATTACGTAAATATACCGCACATACAATCAATGGCGGTGTTACCAAAGAGCGCAATGACTTCTATATAGCATCAATGTCTTCACGAACCATCGTGTACAAAGGACAATTCACCACGGCCCAGGTGAGACAATATTATTTAGACCTACAGAATGAGCAAGTGACCACTACCATGGCCATGTTCCATTCTCGTTTTTCTACCAACACATTCCCTGCTTGGCATCGTGCACAGCCGTTCCGTTACCTATCTCATAACGGTGAGATCAACACGGTTCAAGGCAACATCAACTGGATGAATGCCCGCGAAGCTATGTATAAGTCGGTTAACTTCAGTGATGCCGAACT
>CAJXZM010000070.1 GCA_913063125.1 uncultured Gammaproteobacteria bacterium
TTAAATTTGCAGTAGTTGCAGCGATGGTGGTTGGTTTGACTGGTTGTGGTATCGATTTAGGGCCTGGTTGCACAATACTTTGCTTTAGTAGTTAAGTTATAACTTAATATACTACGCCTAGTGCGGGTATTGAAAACCTCTTGAAATGGAAACATTCAAGGGGTTTTTTTATGTTGTAATAAAAGGTCATGCCATATTTCTACGCATTATTTTTGAACGCCGTTTTCTTTACTATTTCACGGATTGTTATCTAAAGCTTACCTCTTTTTGGCCGATAAAAATCTATTGTAGGAGTAGTGTAAATACTACGTGTTTTCACCGATAATCATAAGGCAGCCACATGTCAGTAGTTTTTTCTATTATCGTTGTAGCTAGTGACGTTAACGATCCTTCGTTGGCGGCGATTGCGCAATTAGAAAATGAACATGTCGAATTACTTGTTTGTACAAATAATACGGGGCTGTTTGATGCAGCACTGTTAAATGCGGCCGTTGAACAAAGTTCGAGTAAGTATTCGTTAATACTCAAAGACCATCAGTTGGCAGTGTCTGAAGAGTGGCTGCATCAGCTGTCGAATATCGTTGGTGAAAATCAATTGTTAGGTGCTTCTGGCTATTCGTTGCTGCGGGCGACGGGTGTTCAAATGGCTGCTCATGTTCGGGTAGAAGAACTAGCCGCCGTGGCTCCTAGTACCCACAGGATGGGAGTGGGTGTGTGTGTCGATATGGCGGTGGCATTGTCTGAGGATTTTTTGTTTTCTTCCAGTGATTTTCTGCGTTCCCAAGGCTTTAGGTCTATAGATTTTTTGGCGGGTAGTGATAATGTTGGAAGTTTTATCGGGCGTTACTCGCTTCGAATGAAGTTAAATAACAACAGTGCACTAACGGTTGTTGAGACAGTTGCAGCAGGGGAATGTAAAAAAACCAAAAAAACCAAAAAAACCAAAAAACGCAAAAATGAAATAGAGTCATTTTTGCAGGGTTACGATGGTTTATTCCCTATTAATGAGTCGGGAATACGGTGTTGGCAGAAAAATGCTGATGCGTTGCAGAAATATGATCAGGGTATAGCTGCTTCCATTGTCGACGGCTTGTATGTAGGAGATGACTTACAGTTTAAACAAAAGCAGAAAGGCAGTATTATTGTTACGGGCAAACTTAATGACGTTATTTTGTCGGATACCCGCGTCAGAATGGATAAGTTGCCGAGTAATGAAACGGTTGTATTGTTCGGTGTAGGAGCGGGTGAGCTGGTCGAAACATTGTTACGAGACACTAACAATGAAGTGCTGGTTGTTGAGCCTGAAGCCAAACTAATTAACTATTTATGGATGCGTTACGATTGGTCACGTTATGTGGAAAGTGGCCGCTTGCGTTATATGCCAATTGCCAATGAACATGCTATTTTGCATTCAATATCGATGATGCAAACAAGTCGTTTTTTACAAAAAATATTGGAAGTGAATAAGATTCCCACCCAGGTTATACGTTCTGGATCATACCATTTATATCCAGGGTTTTATAAAACATTGGAAGAATCCCTTAATTGGTTTTTAAAGCTAAATCGTATTGCCAAAACGTGGGCGGGTAAAGAAAAACAAGTATATGATGTCACTATAGTCAGCCCTCGTTGTGCAATATTTGTAGATTTTGCAGAATGTTTGCATCGATTGGGCGTAAAAACTCGTATTTTAAATGTACCCGATAAAGCAAATGAACTAACAGAAGATAATATTATTCAGCTTTTAGCTAGCCTTAATGTAGATGCTAGTAAACTTATTGTTTATCGTAATCGAAGTTTTATTGAGTCGGAAGATATTTCGCTGGCGGCAGGGTTGGAGGATCGTATTCTTGGTGCTCAATTAAGCTGGTGGTGGGATGTCCCGAATGTTGCCAGTTTTATTGATATGCAATTGGCTAAACACAGCAGGCCAGCGATGGCGTTTGCCAATGATATTTTACCGGTGATTCCAGAAGGTTCTTTATGGTTACCACCGGCAGCGCAAAGTCAATTTTGTACGGGTGAACTATATCAAGGAAACCTTATACCTGGTGTAAGCTTTGTAGGACAAAGCCGGATTACGCATTTGAAAACACAATTAAAAGTGATCTCGGAGATATTACCTCTAGTGGGGGGAGCAAGGTTTAATGCATTGATGCCTATGTTTGAGCAATTTGATAGTTACAGCGAGTTATACCAACGTATTGTTGATGTTGCAGGGGATATTGATCAGGAGTTGGATGTTCACTCGATCAGAATGCCAGCTCAGGTGTATTACCTCAAATATATTTTGAAAATGGCTGAGTCTGCAGCTTTTCGGGTGGCTTCTATCGAAACTCTAGCAAAGGCAAATGTTCCTTTGTCGATTTATGGTGACGATGATTGGGTTAACAGTGGTGTTGTGCCAAACCATGCATTCAAAGGCGTTATTCAACGTAAAGATTTGCGTTCATTGTATGAGCAATCTCAGCTTAATTTAAACCTGAATTTCATGCAGGTTTCTTCCACAGTCAACCCCAAAGTACTGGATGTTGCCGCATGTGGTGGGCGAGTGCTAACGGATGTTAGACCTGAACTAGATGTATTGTACCCAGATTCGATTATCAGACCGTGTGTTTTTAACGGTTTAAATGAGTTACCTGACATTGTTAACACCTTGTTGAGTGAAAACCATTCCAGTGATCATACAAAAGCCCAGTTAGGAGCTATTGCAGAAAGAACGAGATGTCATCACAGCATGCAAAATCGAGCTCGTTGGTTGATCGAGAACTTTTCGTTGAAGTAAACTCATCGATTAATGCTTGTCGTAACATTAGGTTCCCTAGATAACATGGAGGAATATGGCGTCTTCTAATGTAACGTTATCCTGCCGAGAAAAACGTCAAAAAATTCACTCAATTTGCCAAATTGGTCTAGAATTAGGAAAAAGTCTTTGTATATAAAGCACCTATAGGCAGGTTGATAACAAATGAATGGTTCTTTTTTGAGAAAAACACGTCTTATTTATCCTTTCGCTGTATTGGTTGTTGCATTGCTAGGGTCAGTTGAAGCCCGGGCAGATTCCTTTGATGACGCAGTTAATCATTATTTAAAGGGTTTTGATGCTTGTCAGGAAGCTAATGGGTTGCTGAGGGCAAATCGAATACCCGCAGCAAAGAAAAAGCTTAATGTGTATAACAAATACCTTGCCGAAGCGGAAAAAATGGATTCCAGCATCGCAAAAACAAGTAGACGTGATATGGAAGGTAATATTAAGTTTTGTCGCCGTGTTGCTACCAATATTGAAGTCGAGCAAGCAACACCATTTATTGATAAAGCTATTGCTCAGTGTGATTTGGCTCAGAAGGCTTTAAAAGAGAAAAAACCCGATGCTGCGATGGAGCATCTAATGGCTTTTAAGGCTCATAAGGATGAAGCCTGGAATATCACTGAGAAGTTAACAGATATTTTTTCTATTCGTAATCAAGTGAAGCGCTGTCAGCGCTTAGAGAAAAAAATATTGTCTGCTGGGAAAAAACAAGAAGCGTCTAATTTGACCATTGAAACGGTTAAGGAAGAAAGTCAATTTTATGCACAAACTTGTAATCAGGCACTAACGTTTTTAAATGTAAAATCGATTGATGAAGTTTCGATTAAGAATGCTGGTAAATCTATAAAACTTGCCAAATCACATAAGAAAAATGTGAAAGATGAGGCTGCTGCGTTTGATATATTTGCAGCTAATCCGGCACATGAAGCTAATGCATTGGTTGCTGCAAACTTGAAAAAAGGTGATGTTTGCCTCGTTAAAGCAGAAAAGCTTGCCGCCAAGAAGCGTAAAGATTTGGATAATGCAAATAAGACATTGAACAATTACATTGCAGCATTAGCTAATTCTGCGAAACAGTGTGAAGCTGCACGTTCAATTACTAAAACCAAAGCAAGTGATAAGGTTTATGGTAAGGCAAAAAAAGCGTATCAAAAATCTCAAAAGTCTGAGAGTAAACAACGCAAGAGTTTACGAAAAGACAAGTACTATTTAGCCTACTCAAACTCCCCAAAAGTTAAAGATATTAATCGAATTTTATCAAAGCTTAGTGGTTGTTTAGCAGATACGAATAAGCGCATGTCTAAGATGTTTGCATCATTGCAAGCAACGAAGAAAGCCTTGGCAAAAAAGAAAGCCAAAGCTGACGCAGCGCGTTTAGCGAAAGCTAGCGCTACTGAGAAGGCAAAAATCAAAGCAGAATTAGCAAAGAAGAATGAATTAGCTGCGGCAAAATCTGAAAAAATAGCAAAAGCCGCTGCAGAAGCAAGAGCGGCTGAAGTTGCAGCAGCTAAGGCAACAGCTAAGGTAGCAGCAGATATAGCGGCCAAAGCGGCAAGTGTTGTGTCGTCAACAGGTTCTTCAGCAACGGTAACACCCCAGGTTAATAAAGAAGGTACATTTTTCTCCATCACTGGTGTTGTCACCTTTAATCAAATATCGGAATCTGTAGCGGTTATCTATGCCAATGGAGCAGACCCTGGTGGAGATATGGTGTTTGCTGAATTAGGTCGAAATGGTTTTGATAAGGATATTTATGTTGTCTCGCCGGATAGTAAAATCACCATTAAGAATAAAGACAATACGTTGCATCGAATAAAGGCGACGGATGATTACAACGGTATTTCCAAAAATATGGTAAAACTACAACCTAGACAGAAACGAGCGGTTAAAATCAGTTGGAAACCTGATACGATTGTTGAAATGCGCAGTAATAAAGGGGCCTTATCTGCAAGCTATGTAGCGAACGTTCCAAGTGGTGCATTTCAAATTATAGAGTTTTTGGTTGGAAAGTCATCGCACGGGTTTAGCTTTGCTGCTATCCCGTCATCTGCTGACACGGCTACCATACTTATACCAAATCATGACCCTATTGTTATTAGTTTTGCATTAGGAAGTAGCCAAAGGGTTCCTTTGGTTAAGAAGGGACAGCAAGTGGGTGAGGTAGAGTTGGAGCTGAACTAGTTCCTATATCACCATCTATAACGATTTAAAGCGGCTTATGCCGCTTTAAATCGTTATAGATGAGTGGTTTGTTTGTTGGAAAGGCCGTATCATGCGCCGCAAATGATAAGTAGGGGAAGGTAATTGTTAAGTTATCGACATGGTTTTCACGCAGGTAATTATGCTGATGTGCTTAAGCACAGCGCATTGTGTCTAATACTTGAGTATATGTGTAAGAAAGACAAGCCATTTGCTTATATCGATACGCACGCTGGAGCGGGTAGTTATTCGCTAAAGAATGATATGGCGATTAAAACGGGTGAGTTTAATGAGGGTGTACTAAAACTTTGGGGGCAAGATCACCTGCCAGAAGAGTTAGGCCCTTATATGCATGCAATTAAAAAACAGAATAAGAAAGGTAACTTATCTTACTATCCTGGGTCTCCACAGGTGGCGCTTGCTTTTTTGAGATCGAATGATGCAATGCGATTGTTCGAATTACACCCGAAAGATGCTGATACTTTAAAGAAGAACACACCTTCGAAAAGCCGCTTTCAGGTAGAACATAAAGATGGGTACGAGGGGCTGAAGTCTGCACTTCCTCCAGTTAGTCGTCGTGCAGTGGTATTGATTGACCCTTCTTATGAGCTTAAGTCCGAGTATCGGGCGTCGATAAAAGCCATAGAAATGGGAGTTAAGCGTTTTTCTACGGGCACTTATATGCTTTGGTACCCTGTGGTTGACCGTAAACTTGTGCAGGGAATGGAAAAGTATTGGGTCAAAACTGGCATTAAGAATGTATTACAGGTTGAATATTGTCGAGAGCCAGATTCTCCTGGGTATGGAATGACGGGTACAGGGTTGTTTATTGTAAACCCGCCTTGGCAGCTTGCGAATCAATTGACGACGGTGATGGAGGCGATGAATCGTTATATGGATTCAGGTAAGGCTGTGAGTCGTGTTGTTCAGTTGGTCGCTGAATAACTTAGGGGTCTTCTGGGTCTGAAATAATCTTGGCTTGCTGCTCACCAATCGAAACATAAAAACAATTTTTTCGGTTGGTATGGCAGGCGGGGCCTTTTTGGTCCACTAAAAGAAGCAAGGTGTCACCATCACAATCAGTGCGCATCTCTTTCAGTTTTTGTACATGCCCTGAACTTTCCCCTTTACGCCAATAACATTGTCGTGAGCGAGACCAATAACAAACCTGTCCTGTTTTTAACGTTTCTTCAATAGAAAGCTTATTCATCCATGCCATCATCAACACTTCACCTGTATCATGCTGTTGAGCAATAGCGGGAATTAATCCGTCTTGATTATATTGAAGGTTCGATATCGCTTCTTGTGTATCGAGGGTGGTATTTTTGAGTTGTTTCTCTAACGATTTATAATCCATAACAGTCAATTGTCTACGTTGTGTTATTTGATGGGGTGAATTAGACATACTATGTGGCGCATTTTACCAGCTAAATCATTCGAGCATAAGTACAAGTGTACCCAGCGGGTAAGGTTGCGGTTATTCGTTTTGTTATTGTTTACGAGCGCGCTGCTAACGAATAGTACTTCTTTGGTGGCCCATGAAATGGGAGAAGGAGCCCATATTCAGGTAGATTTACGATATTCTTCCATGTTATTGCAGTTGGAAATCACATTACAAGAAGTGATAGCAATATTTGATATTGATGCCAACAGGGACGGCAGGTTACGTGTAGATGAGTATCCTTTACTTGATATAGCTGCTCTGGGGAAATATGTGCTCAATCATTTAAGTGTGAAGGCTGATGGGCATGTATGTCTTTTAGACATAACGTCACACGAAATTGTAGAACATTCTGCGGGAGACTTTATTCGCTTCCCGATAAAGTATTCGTGTGAGAGTGCGAAGGAGAACCTTTCTGTTGATTACCATTTGTTTTTCGATCAAAACCCCTACCATCAAGGTACCTTAACGATTATTCAGCCGAAACAGTCATCACTCTTATATTTCTGGGATGATCAACGAACGCATACACTTTTAATTGAAAATAATAACTTTGTGAGGACAATTTTCCGAGGAGTTGTTCTAGGGTTTGAGCATATCTGGATTGGGTTGGATCACTTGTTGTTTTTGCTTTGCTTGATCTTGCCTTCAGTATTAATTCCGGTACGACCAGGCGTGACAGATAATAGATATTATTGGAAGCCAGCTCATTCATTGTCGACAGTGATAATGGATGTGGCGAAAGTTATTACTGCTTTTACCGTGGCTCATTCTTTAACGTTTGTATTGTCAGTGATGAATTGGGTGCCGGCGCCGCCATCAGGTGCTGTTGAAGTCGCGATAGCATTGACGGTAATATTGGTAGCTTTGAATAATATTTTCCCTATCGTTTACCGGGCTCGTTGGTTCGTTACGCTGTTATTGGGTCTTATTCATGGCTTTGGCTTTGCTAATGGCTTAGCTGCTTATGATTTACCCTCAAGTGATGCTGGCTGGGTACTCGTAGCATTTAATCTGGGTGTCGAATTTGGTCAGCTATTGTTTGTTTTCCTGGTTATTCCATGTTTATTTGGCCTAAGAGAGAAGGCTTTTTATAACACTGTTGTGCTGAAGGGTGGGTCTATCGTTATTTTGGGGATTGCTTGTTTCTGGTTGATTCAAAGGGTGTGACTGACGGGGTACAGGAGCGAGTGATGCAGGATGAAGCGTTAGATTCAGCCGAAGGAGCTTCTTGCTTGTGATTTGGTTCAATTCCCATTATATTTCTCGCTCATGAGTATGAAGTAGGTATTGTGAACGGTATGGATATTTCTATAGAGCAGTTTGAAACCATTTCCCTATATGTTTGTGTTGGTGGGTTGATCTTGTACATGTTTTATATCATGTATCGATTAGCTAAGGATTCCAAAGCAGGGAGAATAGGAACAATTGCCATTTTTGGAACCCTTGGATTAGGCGTTATGGGATTTGTATTTAAGGAGATTCTAACGATTGTATTGGACCTCTAATCCAGACTTCGATGAGACCACCATAATATAAAGAGTAAAAAGTGAATGCTGCCAATGGCAATAAATAGGCCTATTAGGCCTACAATTGACATGCCGAAAAGTTGGGGGCCGTTTTCAACAGTGGTTAGTATTGCCGAGGCGATTAGAAACCCCACCGTTACCATCAACTGAGTATGTCTGAATTGGGCCCGTTCCTGCCTTGAAACCAAACGTTCAATAAATTGTTTGTCGATATTGGAAACCGGTGTTGTGTTTTGAGCCGCTGGAAGTTGTGGCTTGGGCTCTTCGTAGATTTTGTCTACTAAGGTTAGCGCCCGAATACCTAGTTTTTTTGCTAATGCTGAGGGGCTATAACGATGTTTTCCCCATTCTCTAATAAGAGGCTCTGCCTCTGTCATAAGGTCAAAGTCGGGATTAAGCAAACGCCCAAATCCTTCCAATGTAATACACGCTTTTGAGAATAATGCGATATCTGGCGGTAATGCGATATCAAACTCGCGTAGCATGTCGGTAACTTGTAGAATCAGTTGAGGAATATTCACTTCACTTAGTGATAGGCCGTAAAATTGTTGGATTAGGTCTTCGCTTTCACTGGTTAATGCGTCAAAGTCGACATTCCCATCTGTCCATTCCATCAGTACTGCTGCGGTACCTGCTGCGTCCTGAAGTACAACACTACGTGTCATTTTCATCAGTTGTTCACGGCGTGTTGAACTGAGTTTACCGACCATGCCAAAGTCTAGAATGGCAATACGGTTTTTAGGTAAGATCAAAAAATTGCCCGGGTGTGGGTCAGCATGAAAAAAGCCATCAATTAGCATGGATTTCCAGACAATCTTGCCTCCTCGGTGAGCGATAAGTTTACGGTCTAAGCCTGCAGCATCCAGTTCTCTGATATTCTTCGCGGGAATACCTTCAATGTATTCTTGGACGTTGAGGTCTTCGCAGGTCCATTCCCAATATATTTTTGGCACTTTGGCATATTTTATATTTTTTAGATTTTCTGCAATACGTTCAGCATTTTTGGCTTCAATACTAAAGTCTAACTCTCTTAGCAATGAACGCTCAAACTCCTTGACTATGGCAACGGGGCGGTAGCGTCGTAAATCAATGGATTGGCTTTGGGCAAGTTTGGCAAGATGTTGGATAAGGCGAATATCAGATTCGATTTTTTCACGAATATTCGGTTTGCGAATCTTGAGTGCTACCGGTTGGTTTTTATAGGTAATTGCCTTGTGTACTTGAGCCATGGATGCGGTACCCAAAGGCTTTTCTTCAATGTGTTTGAAGGCTCTTTTTACCGGCATACCTAAAGAATTTTCTAACTGAGGCATTAGGCTTTCGAGAGGTAAAGACTGGGTATCATCTTGCAGCTTTTCAAACTCTTGAATCCACTCTTGAGAAAATAGATCCACTCGGGTGGCAAGAATCTGTCCAAGTTTGATGAATGTTGGCCCCATTTCCTCCATTGCAGCGCGAGCACGGGCTGGAGGTTGCTGTGAAAGAAACTCATCAGGCACATTGTAGCGAACTAATCTCCCCGCTTTTTCTACCCCGTCAGCAAGGCCAATGCGTCGGATGATGTCACCAAAACCAAACTTGATCAAAATATTAACGATTTCGTTTAAACGACGAAGATCTTTTCCCGTTTTTAATATATCCATTAAGCGCCTTGTAATGCTAAAAAGTGAGTCGGACCCTGCGAAACCGGCGGGTTCCCTGATATCTTATGGCAGATTGGATTCTATGTCGACATTAGCAGTAAAACGGCATCAATCAAGCCGTCGAATTGAATAAGAGTTGCTATGCTTACTAAGGACAATAACTTATCTTCCTTGGTGCAAGGTGTTGCTACGAATGACAAATAGCGCTCAAAGGCATAAAAATGCCATTTTGCAGCTTACCATTATCGTTATATTTTTTTTGGTAGGGCGCGGGGTGTCCGCGAATCCATTGTTTATCTCTCCTGGAGCAGAAAAGGTCGATATAGGGCCTCACCTTTCTTATTTGGAAGATAAAAAAGGCACTATGAGTGTAAGAGATGTGATTCATGGAGACTATTATTGGGTTAAAAGCGATAAAACAACGGTTAACCTAGGTTTCACAACATCCGCTTACTGGTTTCGAGTATCTATTCAAAACATGAATATCGGGAATGGTGAGTGGTTGCTTGAAGAGTCATACGCCCTGATTGATAAGTTACAATTGTACGTGGTGAGTAATGGGGAGACCGTTGATTATCGGGAGTCTGGTGATGCAATGCCAGTTTCCAAGCGACCAGTGAACCATTCCCGTTTTTTATTTCCTGTGCAGCTTACCCCTAATAGCGTGACTGATTTGTATATTCGGGTAGAAAATACCGAAGCAATGGAGATGACGCTGCGACTGTGGAAAGAAGCGTCGTTTCAGGTTTCAGATAGACAGAGCTTTATGGTTGATGGTTTTTTTTATGGGCTTTTTTCAGTTATGGCACTGTATAATTTGGTGATATTCTTTTCGGTAAAAGAAAGAGCCTATGTGTTTTATGTATTCTATGTTGTGGCGAGTATGTTTTTTATAGGGACGCAGAAAGGACATTTCTTTTTGTGGTTTTATCCGGAGTCCCCCGTTTTTCATCATTATTCTATTCCTATAGTGACGGTTATGATGATGGCGACGATTCTGCTTTTCTTTGAACATTTTCTTGAAGTTAGACGCTCTTTTCCAAAGGTGTGGGTGACGTTAAACAGTTTAATGGCCGCTATGGTTTTGGTTACATTTGGATTGCCATTTGTGGCGTATAAATTGGTTATATCAACGATTATGGTTTTATTGTTAATATTGGCAGTTTTGTCATTTTTTATTGTTGCAAAATTGGCACTCAATGGGAAAAGGACGGCGCAGGTATTCCTTTTTGGTTGGGTTAGCTTAATGATTTGTGGGGTGTTTTTAACGTTAGCAAAACTCGGTTATGTTCAAAATGAAATGATTGCTAACTATGGTCTTCAAGTGGCTTTCTCATTCGAAATCATTCTGTTTTCTCTAGCGTTATCGTTCCGTATTAATGAAGCAAAGGAGGCAAAAGTTGTTGCGGAAGCGCAAATGGAAGAGGAACGAGGAGGGCGAATAAAGGCAGAGAGCCAGACCTTACAAAAAGAGCGTGAGTTACGTAAGGCTAGAGAAGAAGCATTAGCACAACAGAAAAAATTGAATGAGAATTTGGAACATACAGTACGAGAACGAACTATTGAACTTCAAGAAACGATGGAACATCTGAATAAAGTGAACAAAGAACTTGAGGAGCTATCTGTTAAAGATGGTCTTACAGGGTTATTTAATCGTCGTTATTTTGATAATAAAGCAGCAGAAGAATGGGATCGGGCAATGCGAAACCCAGCGATGGTGTCAATATTGTTATTAGATCTGGATCACTTTAAGGCGGTTAATGATAATCGAGGTCATCAGTGCGGTGATAAAGTGTTACAGGCGGTTGCCCAAGCAATTGTTGATATTGCCTGTCGTCCAGCAGATGTAGTTGCCCGTTACGGTGGCGAAGAGTTTGTTGTGTTGCTTCCAAGTACTACTCGCGATGGGGCTGAGCACGTGGCAGGTTTGTTAGTGAAACATATTGCAGATCAGCGCATTATGTTTGAGGGGAAGTTAGTCCCTGTTACAGTGAGTATTGGTTTGGCTTCTGTCATGCCAACGATTTCTGATAAGCTGGATGTACTGATAAGTAGTGCAGATGAAGCATTGTATCAATCAAAGGAAAATGGGCGTAACAGGTATACCATTTCAAAGAATAGTTAATCAGAGTATTAGGGCGCAGAGTGCGGAGGAAATAATAATGGGATATTTTTCTGATAAGGTTGCTGTGGTTACTGGTGGAGCATCAGGGATTGGGGAGGCAATCGCTTCGGAACTTTCGTTGTCTGGAAGTATTGTTGTTATTGCTGATATCAATATTGGAGAGGCGCAGCGTATAGCTGAAGCTCTTTCCAGAGCTGGTGGGCGGGTTTTTGCTCTGAGGATGGATGTTACTGATAAAGCAAGTGTTCAGTTCGTTCTGGATAGTGTGATTAAAAGCTACGGCCAACTGGATATTATGATAAACAATGCAGGGATTGTTGTTATATCAGAAATGGAAGATACCTTAGAAGAAGATTGGGATAGGTTAATTGATATCAATCTAAAGGGCGTTGTATTCGGTATGCAGGCAGCTTATAAAATAATGAAACAACAGGGAGGAGGACAAATCTTAAATACGTCATCTTCCTCTGGTCTTAGTCCAACCCCGTTATTTACAGCGTACAGCTCCGTCAAACATGCGGTTGTTGGGTTATCTACAGCAACCCGAATTGAGGCAGCACCTCATCATATTAAGGTTAATGCTTTATGCCCAGGTGTGGTAAATACGCCAGTAGCTACGGGTAGAAATACCAGTAGAGGTATGGATTTAGAAATATTATCGGGCGGGTTACCAATGATGTTGTCACCTAAGCGAGTTGCAAAGGCTGCTTTAAAAGGAATGAAAAAGAATAAGGCTATTATTCCGGTGGGAATGGATAGTTATCTACCATATTGGGCCAATCGGTTTGTGCCAGGAGTATATGATTTTGTGCTGGCAAAAGGAGTTCCATTGGTTCGTAGCTATATGAAGAATGAATAGAGCAGGAAGAAACGAAACTACACCAATCGTCTTGTTTTATTTGGGTTAACGCTTGACCCTAGACTTAACTCCAGGGATAGGATGAGCCATACTATTCAATAAATCTGGTTAGAGGTGAGTCAAGTGAGTATGCAAATTGGCGAGTTGGCATCAAAATGTGGCGTACGTATTGATACCGTACGTTATTATGAAAAGCAAAAATTATTGATCCCATCTGGTCGAACTGAAGGTGGTTATCGGATTTATTCAGGTGTGGCGTTAAGAGAGTTACGGTTTATTCTGCGTGCGAAATCGTTAGGTTTTACGTTGAAGGAAATACAAGAGTTACTCACGTTAAAAATTGATAGAGAAAATCAGCCGTGCTCGTCGGTAAAAGAGCTTGCAGAAACTAAAATAAAGGATATTGAAGAAAAATTAGCGGAATTAGGCCGGATACATCAAGCATTAACCGGTATTACGGAGGCCTGTTGTGGCGGTGAAGAACCTGCCACTGCCTGTTCAATTCTTGATGCGTTAGATAAGGAGGACTCTTAGTATGGAGTTATTTATCAACGAACTCATTGAAGCATTAGGAGCTCTAACCGTTAACTTTTATAGCTTAAGCTTGGAATCGGCACCATTTTTGGTGCTTGGTTTGGTGATAGCAGGCTTGATTAAAGCATGGGTACCAACAGAGAGTGTTGCGAAACAATTAGGTGGTTCTGGTATCTGGCCTATAACAAAAGCAGCGCTCATTGGCGCCCCTTTGCCATTGTGTTCTTGTAGTGTTATTCCAGTGACATTGGGTATCCACCGTAGTGGTGCATCGAAGGGCTCGACGGTGTCATTTTTGGTAGCAACACCTGAAACAGGTGCAGATTCCATCGCTATATCGTATGCCTTGTTGGGCCCGTTTATGGCGATAATACGACCTATCAGTGCAATTTCGAGTGCAATTTTTGCAGGCTTGATTGTTAGCTTTTCTAAAGATAAGCGGGAAGATGAGTTAGGTAGCGATAATTCAAAAGAACAGGCGCAAAAAAGCTGCTGCTCGTCCGATGATCATTCTACGGCAAAGGTTGAGCCAGTTACCCCTAGCGCAGTAAATAAGTTAATACCTAAAACGCTGTCAGGGCTGCAGTATGCTTTTACCGATATTTTTAACAACATGGTATTTTGGCTGTGTATTGGTTTATTTTTTGCTGCATTAGTAAAAACCTTTGTCCCGGTGAGTTTCCTACAGGAATGGGGGAGTGGGCTTGGTGCGATGGTAGTGATGGTGATAGTGGGTATTCCTATGTATATCTGTGCGACGGCTTCCACGCCTATGGCAGCGGGTTTCTTATTAGCAGGTTTGTCACCCGGAACGGTATTAGTGTTTTTGCTCGCAGGGCCTGCAACAAATATGGCTACCCTGGCAATTGTTAAAAAGGAATTGGGGAGTTATGCGTTGTTTGCATATCTTTGCGGAATTGTTATTTCCGCTATTGGCTTTGGTCTGATGGTTGATCAATTGGTGGTGTTATGGGATATCAATATACTGGCCCAGGTTGATGGCACTCACGAGATGGTGAACCCTTGGCTGGAAATTGGGACAGGGCTGTTATTGTTGGGATTGGCACTTAAATATGCCATTGGGTATGTTCTTGGGTCGCTCAAAAAACACTCACATGCATGATTGATGTTTTTGATGATACAATTCTAGGCACAGATCAACTACCAACAGATAGGGGTTAATAGTGAGCTACGATAACGAAAATATTTTTGCCAAAATCATTCGTGGAGAATTTGGTTGTATCAAAGTTTATGAAGATGAAAAGACAATGGCGTTTATGGATATTATGCCTCAAGCCGACGGCCATACTTTGGTTATCGCAAAAGAACCAGCAGAAACATTGCTTGAGTTGTCTGATGATGGTGCGGCTGCTTGTATTCAAACGGTAAAGAAGATTATTCATGCGGTTAAAGTTGCCATGGATGTTCCTGCTGCAACTGTACTACAGTTGAATGGGTCAGAGGCTGGACAAACAGTTCCTCATATTCATTTTCATGTGATCCCAGGGTCAATTTTGGGTGCAAAATCGCATGCTAGCGAAATGGCTGATCAAGATGTACTTAAAGGTTTTGCTGAAAAAATCATTGCAGCGTTAGATTAAGAGAGAAGGAGTTGTAGCGTTGTCTAATCAACTGACTCAATTGCTTGGGCAATGGATCTCTTTAAAAGATACGACAGAGTGGGTGTTAGGTACTGTTTATAAAACAGAGGGCCCTTGTTATCGTAAAGCGGGGGCGATGATGTTGTTTAATGGCGTTGGGCAGCAGTATGGTTTGCTTAGTGGAGGCTGCCTGGAGTCTGACATCCAGACTCACGCCAAAAAGGTTATGCAAACGGGGCAAGTGCTAACCCTTTGTTATGACGGCAGTGATGAGGATGATGTTTCTTTTCAATTGGGCATTGGATGTGGTGGTACGGTGCATATAATGCTGCAATTGGTTAATCGAGAGAATGAGTACCTGAATTTAGATAAAGTTTGGGAGTCTCTTAACGACCGCAACGGAGGTTTCTATCATCAAAAAATCCCCAAAGAAAGTGATGATAGCGATAAAATTGATGAAAGTGAGATTCAAGTTGAACAAAATAACTGGTTTGAGCCGAATATAGCTGAAGAAAGGAAAGGGCCCACAGAAGGCATTCAAAACCATTGGTTTGTTACTGAAATTAAAGCAGAGCCACATATCCTTATTATAGGAGGCGGATTGGATGCGAGGCCTGTCGTGTCGATTGCAAAAGAGCTGGGGTGGGCGGTGACGCTTTGTGATCCAAGGCCTGCGAATGCAAGGCCGGAGGCATTTCGTGGAGCAGCGGCGATAATTCGAACACTTGATAAAAGCCTTGCTGTTTATTGTGTTGATCAACGTGTTGACGCGGTGGTTATTATGACCCATAACGTTGCAATGGATGCTCAGGCGGTTGCGCTTATGGTTGGCGTGGAACGGCTACTGTATTTGGCGTTACTTGGGCCTAATGCGAGGAAAGTAAAGGTTTTGGAAGCGGTTAATGTGGAAGAGTCTGACTTGCCCACAACATTGTCTGGTCCCGCAGGCTTTGATATTGGTGGGGAGCTGCCTGAAAGTATTGCCTTATCGATTTTAGCCGAATGCCATCAAGCGATATTTAAACCATGCTAACGATTAACAGCCATTTTATTCGGGCCATACTGCGTAATGCTGACCAATATGGCGTAGATATTCACACCGTTTTAAGTGAGAGTGGTATTTCACCTGAAATATATCAAGAGCAAGAAGGTGTTGTTCATGTGGATCAATTTGTTCGGCTGGTGCAGAGAGCATGGTATTGGTTTGATGATGAGTATTGGGGGTTGAGTGGGGCGCGTTGTCAGCCTGGTTTGTTTGCATTGATGGTACGTTACGTGCAGCAATTTGATACCTTAGGCGCTTTGCTTAATGAACTTTGTCGGTTTTATAATACTACGCGAGATGATGCTGAATTCAGTGTTGATTTTCAAGATGATGAGGTTATTTTTTCAGTAAAGTTATCAAATCCAGAGAGGGATGTTGACCATTTTTTGTCTGAATTTCAAATGGTTTCATTTCATCGTTTTTTTGGTTGGATTTGTAGCAAGCGTATTATTTTGGATCGGGTTACTTTTGCTTATCCAAAACCTGATCACAGTTATGCTTATCGGGTGCTGTTTCCTTGTGAACAGGTATTTGACCAACAACAAAACAGTTTTGTCTTTAATAAACGTTACCTTTCATCATCTTTGGTTCGAAGTAACTCTGAATTGAAGTCCTTTTTAAAAACGGCACCTGCTGATTTATTGATAAGACCAATCACAGATGATAGTTATACAACAAAAATTAAGGGTATGTTGTTAGAACCGTTACGAAAAGGTGACGGATTTCCTGATTTTAATTCAGTTGCGTCAGATTTGTGTGTAAGCCCTCAGACATTACGACGAAAATTGAAAATGGAAAATTCCAATTTTCAAGAAATAAAAGACAATATTCGTCGCGACTTGGCGGTTGATAAATTGGTAAATGAGCGTTTGGCAGTTTCCGACATCAGTTCTCTTCTCGGTTTTTCTGAGTCGTCATCTTTTACTCGAGCGTTTAAACAATGGACAGGGGTGAGTCCAGCAGATTATCGATTAAAAGTAGGGAGTTGAGACGGTTCGGAGGGTGTGAGCAAGCACTTCCCTTTGGGGGATGCTCTCTCATAGGTAGTGGGTAAAACTATACTATTAGTCTTAAATCATTGTTTACCAAATGTTACTAGATAGCTCATGCAATGTTTTGGCTAGATGACCCCTCGTCGCCCTTTGCGGTCATTCGTGTTTAGCAGGGGACAAGAAGGAAATCCAAATTATGATGATTGGGTGTTAGTGAAGTAAAAAACTTACCTATTCAACTGGAAGATTGCCCTCCTGACCTTTTGATTTTCTCGCTGCCTTAAATAGGTTGGCCTGCAATTATTGCAGACCAACAATAGCAGACTAGCCTTGCCTCCAGGTACTTAAGTTCTTCTGCGCTTTTCTGTTAGCCTCAAAAGTGACTCTTTCCTTTTCATTTACCTGCTTAGTACTATTGAGAATCAACGCAGTGAATGCCCGACGAAAAGATTGTTTACTTAAACATGAAGGGCTAATATCACTGCTAACCAACTCTTGTTTTACATCGAAATAGATATATCCGTCACACCCAGACCAGTCAGTCTCTATCTCGCTATAAGTAAGGCGAGACACAGCCCCGTATTGATTTACGTATTTTATGGTGGTGTTACCAAAGGCATCTGGCATATACCACACCCCCTGCTCAATACTAATAATTTTACCAGAGCGATTCTGCCATCGTTGCAACTGTGGAGCATCGAAATCCTCATTGCTAATACCATTTGAACTGCGGTAGTCGTTCGATATCCCCATTGATTTTGCCGCGTACGCCATCACTCCTAAAACAACACACATCTTTAGTACTCTAAACAACATAATAAGAGTCCCTTCCTGTAATGATTCTCCATGAATTTTCGAGGGCTATTCTATCACCACCTTAAGAGATCATGTGTAGGTAACTGTCGCCAATTGATTTGAGACATATCGCACAAAACGGGCAAGTAGAAATACTCCGTAGCCTATATGATATAGCTTAGTGGCCAGTGACCGCTCTGTAGGATTTGGAGTTACTCCGATTGAAACAGTGCTTATGAAGGCTGTGAATACGATATTGTCATTGATGTCTGGAGTGTAGGATAAGTTACTCTCGAGCTGGGAAGAGTTGATTGCAGTTTTAAATAAAAATCAACGGGTTAACCCATTACTTTTGTCGTTGTACATCGCTGCGTCGGCCGATGCTAGTAATTCTTCAGTGGTCGCACCGTCATAGGGGTAAGTAGCAACACCAAAGCTGCAACTCAGGTGAAGCACCTCAGATTCAATAGGGAGCTCCTTGCTTATTGTACTGGCAAGTGTTTCAACGGCCACATTAATGTCGCCTTTTTTATAGGTGTTTTCCAATAACAACACAAACTCATCACCGCCAATTCTTCCAATCGTGTCAGACTTTCGTATGGACTTTTTTATACGCGAAGCGACTTCCCGGAGCACTAAATCACCAAATGCATGGCCTTGCGTGTCATTGATGATTTTGAAATTATTTAAATCAAAATAGACGAGGGAAAAGCTACTTTTAGTGCGTTCACATTGATCAATTAAATGAGAAATACGCTCGAACAGAAGATAGCGATTAGGTACTTGAGTCAGCTGATCATACTGGGCCAAATAACGAAGACGCTCAGTTTCGTTAACACGGTCAGTAATATCCCTATTGATACCCAGCGCTCCAATCATCTTCTCATTGCCATCAAAAATTGGCACACACATTGATTCTATCCAGCCAATAGAGCCGTCTTTATGCAACATTCTGACTTCGCCAGTCCATTTTCCCACTTTTTCTACAGCAGATAATACCTCAGAAGTAATGTGATCAAGATCTTCGGGAACATGTAATATACTCACGGTCTGACCGATGGCTTCCTCTTCAGTGTAGCCATAAAGCGCCTCAGCCCCTTTGTTCCAGTCAACGATGATACCCTCTGAATTAGTGACTACCACCGCATCGAAAAGATAATCAAATGCCTTAGCACGTAATTTTTGTCTATCTGAGTTCATTCTTACAATCAATCACTTTGTGTAGTCGATAACAACATTCTATAAAAGGCTTGGGGATTTCGCCACTTTGATAGTTGATATGATCTATATTACGTGTTTTCTATGCCTACAGCCCCTCCTTTTTGTTTTTGCGAGACCTTACTTTGGGTACCCTGTGATTTTTTGTATGGCTTTATATAGAGGGCTTAAACTATCGTACATTGACAGGTAAACTTCCTTGTAGAGCTTGTCGTATATTTTTACATTTTCACGATTAGGAAAAAAAACATCTCCTTTGCGTGTCATTTTTGATATGGCAGCCCGGTGATTTGAGTAGAGGCCAACGCCAACTGCGACGTTAATAGCAGCCCCTAATCCCGATGTCTCAAAGGTGTGTGGGCGTTCCGCTGGAAGGTTAAAAATATCTGCTGTAATTTGCATTGCTTCATCACTTTGAGAACCACCACCGGAAACACGTAATGTTTGGATTTTCACCCCGTTCTTACGTTCAACACGCTCCTTTCCTTCTCGTAAGGCATAAGCAAGGCCTTCAATGATTGCGCGATAAATATGCGCTCGAGTATGGACATCGCCAAACCCAATAATTGCTCCTTTAGCTTCTGGACCAGGAATTTTTACACCAGGAGACCAAAAAGGTTGCAGGGTTAAACCCATTGATCCGGCGGGAACTTGCCTGAGTAATTCATCAAACAATACTTCAGGTACAACCCCTTGTTCAGCGGCAAGTTTGCGTTCTCTGTGACCAAACTCTTGTTTAAACCAGTTCACCATCCAATAGCCTCGACGAATAATAATTTCATTATTGTAGGTTCCTGGGATTGCAGCCGGATAAGGTGGGATGTGCTTTATGGCTTCAACATATTTTTTATTGGTGTTGTTATAGGTTGCGGTTGTGCCGTAGCTTAGGCAACCGATTTCGGGGGTTAATGCGCCAGACCCAATGACTTCACAAGCTTTGTCTGCACCTGATGAGATTAGAGGCAGCCCTTCAGGAATCCCTGTTTCCAAAGATGCTTGGGTCGTGATATGACCCATTAATCCGCCAGGCTTTACAATGCGAGGTAACATTGAACGTTTTACAGGCAAGGCTGCCCATTTCCAGTCATTGTCTTTACACCAGTCAAAGCGCTTAAAGTCGAAGGGGATAAAACCTACTTGTGCGGCAGAGGAATCAACATACTCACCGCATAATTTATGAATGTGATAACCGGATAACAAAAGGAATTTGTCTGTTTTTTTCCAAATATCAGGTTGATTTTGCGAAATCCAATTACACTCGGCCTCACTTCGAAAGTAATCAAGCGATGGCTTTTCACCAATGGCTCGGAAGATGAGGCTCCACGGTCCTTTCATCGGCGTTAATTCAGCTTGCCGTTGATCAAGCCATAACATTGCAGGCCTTAATGGGTTGCCTTGCTTATCGAGGTTAACAACGGTGGCTCGCTGTGTGGTAATGGAAACTCCTTTTATCCACTCCTTTGGAAAGTCGATTTCTTCCCATAATTGATTGCAGGCTTTACACAGATTATCCCAAATGTAACCCAGGTCCTGTTCAGCCCACCCAGGATGTTTGGAGTAGTAGGGTTCTATTTCTACTTTTGTTTTTGCAATTAACAGTCCTTTAAGATCAAACACTAATGCTCGAACACTTTGAGTACCGTTATCGATGGCGAGTAAATAGGGTTGTTCTTGTATTGTCATTGGGCGACCTTGGTAAGGAATCTGTGTAAGCTTTTTAAAAGCAAAAAGGTTTGGTTAATTAGCTCGTTGGAAGAGAATAGCTAGACTTCCACAGGGCTAAGTAGCGTGACTTTTCTGCCTGCCAGGTGTCGTCATCCCAGTTTAATTCTTGTTTGCAAATGGGTTCTAGTCGAGGCATCAGGCTTTCTCCACCGTTAGGTAAGAGGGAGCCCAAGCGAGAGCGTCGTAGCATCAAGTCATCGAGATGAATAACAGACTCATGCCTAGCTGCCCAGCGTAATTCAGCTAAACAAAATTGTGTGTTATCAATTTTCCCTTTTTCTTCCTCTTCAACATTATCGAACATTGTTTTGGCGTGATTGCCGTATCTTCCAATTAAGCGCCTTGCCCATACAGTGTCGGATGCTGAGATATCATTCTCACTGATAGTGGAAGGGCTAATAACAACATCAGACGGTGGTGTTGAGTCCACAATGCCTAACTCCACTTTCGCTGCCTTTATTACATCCAATGCGATTAAGCGGAAGGTTGTAAGTTTTCCGCCACTGACGCTGATGAGGCCTTGGTCTGACCAAACTGCATGTTCACGTTTTTCTTTTGATGGGTCTTTTGATGTATCACTGCTAATAACGGGGCGAACACCGGCATAGGTTGAGATGATGTCATTTTTTGTGATCTTTGCATCAGGAAATTCGAAGTCAGTAATGTCTAGTAAGTAGTCTAGTTCTTCCTTGGAAATGCAGGGTTCTTCCATTAAATCTTTGGAATGATCCAAGTCTGTGGTGCCTATGACGGTGACACCTTCCCAGGGGAAAACAAAAACGGGACGTTTGTCTTTGGGATGAAATAGGGTAAGAGAGTCGTTAACGGGTGCCATATGGTGGGGGATGATGATATGACTGCCGCGAAGCGGGCGGATTTTGTGTTCATTGACCATTTGAGAGCGTAGCTTATCAACCCACGCTCCAGTGGCGTTAATAACGACTTTTGCATTTACGTCAGCGGAGTTTCCGGTTTCCATATCTTTGATACGAATGCCTGATACCTGGCCGCTTTCATTTTTGAGGATAGTTTCCCCCTGCATATAGTTGCCAGAGGTACCACCTTCAATAATGGCCTCTTGTAATACACGTAATGTGAGTCGAGCATCGTCTGTGGCGGCATCGGTATAATAGCTTGCTCCCTTTAGGCCTTTTTCATTTAGACCAGGAACCTTTTGAACGAGAATTTTTTTATCGAAATAGTTTTGCGTTTTTATACCGGCAAGACCATCGTATACCTTTAGCAAAGTATTAAATGCAATCTTTCCGGGGAATTGCCCTTTTCGAATAGTAAATAAGTAACCAATTCGCTCAACAAGGCCTGGAACTTCCCGTATTAAGCGCTCGCGTTCTTCAACTGAGTGCTTGGTGAGCTTGATTTCTCCTTGGGCAATATAGCGTAGACCGCCGTGAACCATCTTCGAAGAGCGGCTAGAGGTCCCCCAGGCGTAATCTTTTTGTTCAATTAATAGTGCTTTTAGGCCTAGGCGAGCAGCTTCGCGTAAAATACCTGCACCAGTGATACCCCCCCCCACGATAACCATGTCCCATTGTATTTGGTTACTCGTCAAGTCGTTCCAAAGGGTTTGTCTGTTGTTGATACCAGTCATGGGGGGATTCTCTTTGTCATTTGCTAAGGAATTGATTAGTCTGCATATATACTAGACCTGATGGCCTGATTTTCACTGTCGAAAGTGGACAGAAGATGGACGAATTGGGACAAATGATGGTGAAAAGCTTTATGAGAGACTCTGGGTACGCATCCGTTCCGGCAGTACAGCAGTATTTGAAAATGGCAGAAACGTTGGGCATAAGCTGTAGTGGCCCGTTACATAAGGCGGGTATTGATCCTGAATTGCTCACTCAGCCGAACAAAAGGGTACCTGGTTATCAGCTTGAGGCATTACTGGCTGAAGTAATACCTCAAAGCGGAGACCGTTGTTTTGGTGTTCACACATCACAATTTATACAGCCTGCGTCCTACAGTGTGCTCGGCTATATCGCGATGAATTGCGGTACTGTCGGGGAGGCACTATCCATGGTGCCTGTTTATGAAAAAATCGTAGGGGATATGGGGGTTACCACAATTCATGTTGAGGGAGATTTAACGCATGTTCGCTGGCATTGTAATTTCGACAATGCGCTTGTTCGCCGTCATGTTATTGAAAATGTGCTTGGGTCATGGACACGTTATACAAGGTGGATTTCTGGTGAAGACCGCAGTCCTGTAGGTGTGTGTTTTGAGCATGAGGCACCGACGAACATTTCCCTTGTCAAAGAGTATGATGAGGTTTTTCAGGCACCGATTAAATTTAATCAACCTTATAGTGCGATTATCATTGATAGGGAGATGTTAAATCATCCGCTAATGCAAGCTGACCCTCAGTTGTTAGATACGTTACAGGAGCATGCAACGCTCATATTAAGAGAAGTTGATAAAGACCAACCGCTTTCATATCAAGTGAAGAACCTGCTGCGCTTAATGATGCGTCAAGAGTTGCCAAGAAAAGAAGTTATTGCAGAAAAGTTGGGGATGACCAGTCGAACATTGCAGAGAAAGCTAAATGATGAGGGTAAAGGTTATCAAGAGCTGCTTAATGAATTACGACTGGAGCTGGCGCAACATTATTTGGCCAATACACCATTAAGTATTGATGAAATAGGGTTACGTATTGGCTTTGTTGAGGCACGATCATTTCACCGTAGTTTTAAGCAATGGACCGGTATCACTCCTGGAGCATATAGGGATCAGGGCAATGCTAGTGACGGACACCTCGAATAATGAAGGCTAATGCCGATACAGTATTCATCTTTGTGTTTTGACACTCAGTACTGTCTGGTTTCCAATCTTAAGCCTAATAGTCTACTTTTGTTTTGGCCTAGACTCCGGTAGGCTGGGGCTACGAAGGATGTTCAACGCATTAAAATAAAAAAGTGTAGGAAGGTATGTTCCCACTAGGAAAGTTTAGGGCAACTCGTCAAGCGACTCCGTATATCCGCTTAAGTCGCGTGGATGAGATATATAAAAAAGTGCCTCGTTTTCTCATTATTAGTGCCCCAGCCGGTTATGGTAAGTCAGCTTTAGCGCAGGATGTCGTTCAATATTGGCAATCCAAAGTGATTTCTAATGTATGGTTATCCCTTGATACTCGTGATGCTGATGTGGGTCGTTTCTTGTCGCTTTTAGCGACGGGGTTATCGAAGTTGTTGAATCCAGATATTGATGTTTCATTGGCGACTAACCCTTATTACAACGCAGATATATCATTGCTAACGGATAGCTGTGTTCGGTTGCTAAATCAAATTGAAGCGACGCCTGGTGCATTCTCTGTAGTGCTGGATGATTTTCATGAAGTGCAAAGTGGCGCGTTAAATAATGCACTTAACATGCTGTTAGCGTATTGGCCAAAAAATGTAACGCTTATAATTACAAGCCGAACAACCTGTACGTTAAAACTATCAAAACATAGTTTGACTGAAGAATGTCAGAGAGTTGGGTTAGAGCAACTTAGGTTTAATGTAGAAGAAGTTAAAAGGTTACTTGCTGATAGAGGCCAGAGAAAAGTTTCATCGCAATGGCTGGAGCAAGCCATGGCGGTTACGGAAGGATGGCCTGTTGCTGTGCAGCTTGCTAGCTACCAATTGAAACACGGCGTGGAAATAGCATTGGATGATGGACAATACCAAACAGATATAGCGAATTTTTTTTGGGAACAGATTTTTTCAGACTTGCCAGGGGAACAACAGACGTTACTGATTACCTGCTCTTTTATGGATAGATTTGATGCTTCTTTATTGGTAGCTATCACTGAAAATGAAGAAACCCCTGTACTATTGGAAGCCTTGATTGCAAGTAATTTATTTTTGCAACCGGTGAAAGGGCAGTCTCATTGGTATCGTGTTCATGCAACGTTAAGAACACTGTTGCATGGGCGTTTCTTATATTTGAATGTGAAACAGCAGCAAGAATTTGTGTTGAGGGCGATACGCTGGTGTGCAAAAAAAGATTATCTCGATGAAGCATTGCATTTGTGCCAGCAATACGAATTATGGAATATGGTTGCAGGTATATTGAGGGATAAAGGGGAGGCGTATGTCAGCGTTGGAGGTTTTGAATTTCTGCATTATTGGTTTGAAAAACTGTCTGAGGATGTGATTGGTTCTGACCCTGTGCTGATTTTATATCATGTCTGGTCTATGCCTGAGCATCGTCAGATTCATACCGGAAATGAATGGTTGGATCGAGCCGAAAATATTGTCGACCCTATTTTGGAAGTAGAAGACAAGGCATCAAAAACGTATATAGATAGCCAAAAAATACAATCGCAAATATTGGCGTTGAGAGGGTATGTAGCTCGAATCAGTGGTTGTTACGATGATGCTGTGTTGCATTCCGAAGCTGCTGTCGAGTTGGCAGTAAAAGTTCATCCGGCAATTTTAAGCCGCCTTTATATGACATTAGGTCAAGATTATTATTTGCGCGGGGATTTAGTCGCGAGTGAGCTGGCCATTCAAAATGCGATTCAATTGGGCAAACAATATAAGCAATCTCATAATGTGCTTATTGCGCTAGGTTATCTTATTGCTACATTGGTGCTAGCAGGGCGTTTTAGGGCGGCGTTATTGGAGTACGACAATTGTAAAAAATGGTTCGAGGAAACAGGGTTTATCGATCTACCTCAGGCTGGATTGTTGAGTGACTTACCGAATGATCTTTATCGTGAAATGGGAAACTTTGTATTTGCTGAAAGAGGGGTAAAGACAATGGAGGCGTTTTGCAAGGGGACCCCGGTAGGCCTACCTCACTTAGTGTCGCACATCAGAAGTTTCAGGCTTTCTGTTGCAATAAATGAACCCTCGAAAGCCAATGTCGCATTGATAGAGGCGGAGCATTTTAAGCGCTTGCTTGGTGTATCTTGGTCTTTTGGTTGGGCGCCAGTGGATGCTATGCGTGCACAATATGAAGTACGCTGGGGAACCCTAGAAAAAGCTGATGCTTGGTTTATGACGCGTGCGGATAAACTATTTAATACCGATGATTTTGCTTATGAGTGTGAGCAGTTTTTGTATGCGGAATGGTTGGTAGCGAAAAATCAGCCTGATCGAGCTCGACAAATGTTGGACAGGATAGCTTGTCATGCGATGTCCAAGTATAGAGTTTTGCATCTTATTAAAGCAAAAGTAGCTCAGGCTCTGCTAGTGGAGGACACTGATCCTGTTCAGGCGGAATTGCTCTTAATGGAAGCAATAAAGTGTGCGGGTGATGAGTTGGTGTTGGGGCCGTTTCTTGAGGCAGGTAAAGGCATTGTACCTATGCTTGTGAGAGTAAAGCCGCGAATGTATCAAGATTTTGATGCATTAAAATTGCTTGAGCAATTACATCGGGCTGCAACGGCACTATGGCCTGCTGCGAATGTTATGTTGGAGTCCCAGCGCTTAAAGTCGCTGTCTAGTCGGCAGTTGACCATTTTAAATTTATTAGTTGAAGGCGCTCAAGATAAAGTGATTGCTCGAGAATTGGATATTTCCCCTGGAACTGTCAAAACGCATATTCGAGCTATTTACAGGAAATTGGAGTGTAATAATCGTACATTAGCGGTGTCCATTGCGCTGGAAGAGGGCATTCAATTTATTACAAGGGAGGCTTCAGAGGCATCCTGAAGAAGACATTGTAAATCCGTCGAATAAATTCACAAAAAAAGGAAAGGCTTGTTAGCTTTCCTTTTTTTGTGAAAAAAACAAATCAACTTTTATGATTAACTTTTCGCACCAAGCATTTCTTCTTTTAGGCTTTGTTGTGCTGGGTTCTCACTTAACCAGATTCCAAATAGTGCTTGTTTAAATTCTATGCCATCAATAGTGTTGGCTAGCGCAGCGTTTTTGTAGACTTTAACGCCTTCGCTAGGCACATAGATCATTTCAAAGATGTCACCCTCTTTGATTTCATCTTTAAAGGTTGCTAGGAAGGTATTAATTTTAGTTTGAATGGCTTCGTTCTTTTTATCACCAAGAGAGTTTTCAAAACCTTCTTTTGTTGCCTTAAGCATTTTTTCGCTGGTGATTAACCCTGAAACAATATGAAGGCGAAGAGCCATTGGCTCATCGGCACTGACGACTTGGTTTGCATCTTGGTTTTTGCTTTTCAGATAAAGGCCGCCAACGTAAAGGTCCATAAAGAACTTTTCACGAGTGCCTGCACCATTTAGGTTTAACGAGGTATCATCTTTTTTTAGGGTGTCGGGCATATCAATGCCACCAATTTCTACAGCGAAAAGCTGTGTACTAACCAAAGCAGCAAGTATAAAGGAAGTGATTTTTTTCATGAGGGAATAGCTCCAATTGTTTTTGTTCTATGCAAGCAAGCATTTGCTGCTGATCCATTTGTTAGCGTTCCATTTTCGTTTATTGTGCGTCTAATCGTAAATTTAACGAAATGTTCTGAAACGAATCGTTATAATAACTTATTGTAATATTCATGCACTGCCTATATTCACAAAGTTGATATTTTTTGAGTGTTTTATAAGAAAAAATCAAGACAAGTTAGTTTAGGTATTGTGGGAAGCTTTAATGATTGAGGTACTATGGAATACGTGTTTCTTTGGTTGCACTCTTTTGCTGCGGCGACTCTTCTGCCTATCGGTTCAGAGCCAACATTGCTGGTGCTACTTGAAAAGGAGTATAACCCCTTGTTATTGCTTCTTTTTGCCACAGGAGGTAATACGGCCGGGGCTGTAATTAACTGGGTTATTGGACGTTATTTGTTGCGATTCAAAGGGGCAAGTTGGTTTCCAATTAACAATGAGTCTCTTATCAAGGCGCAGAGACAGTTTTCTCGTCGAGGTGTTTGGGTTCTGTTACTCGCCTGGCTTCCGGTTTTAGGCGACCCATTGACATTAGTGGCAGGTATTCTGCGGGTTAACCTGGTGGCCTTTGTGATCTTGGTAGGTTTTGGTAAGTGTATGAGGTATATGGTTTTTGTATTTCCATATTGGTTATGATGTTGATGCAGCTCGCCATTGTCCGAAACGACACATTTCATGGTCTTTTTTAGCTATTGACCTAGCTTGTATAACACGGCAAGATATCGACCGTTCAAAAAATGGGGTGTTTATCCCTCTTACTGTTCGAGAAAAGTTTAATGGCATCGTTATTTTGGTTATAAAATAACCTTTCGATGCTTACATTTACCCACAAGAAAGCCGGGGATTTTATGAAGGTTCTTGTTGCTATTAAACGAGTTGTTGACGCAAACGTGAAAGTACGTGTTGCGGCAGATAACAGCTGCGTTGATCTAAACAATGTAAAGATGGCTATGAACCCTTTCTGTGAAATTGGCGTTGAAGAAGCCGTTCGCTTAAAAGAGAAAGGTGTTGTAACTGAGATAGTTGCAGTAGCTGTTGGTCCTAAGGTTGCTCAAGAGCAGTTACGAACTGCGTTAGCACTTGGTGCTGATCGTGCAATTTTGGTTGAGAGTGACGAAGAAGTTCAACCTTTAGCGGTTGCTAAACTTCTTAAAGCCATTGTTGATGAAGAAAAGCCTAGTCTTGTTCTTCTTGGTAAGCAGTCAATTGATGCTGATAACAACCAAACTGGCCAGATGCTAGCTGCATTGGCGGGTATGGGACAAGGTACTTTTGCTTCTGAAGTTAATGTTGAAGACGGCAAGGTAAAAGTAACCCGTGAAATTGATGGTGGATTACAGACAGTTGAGCTTACGCTTCCTGCAGTAGTTACTACAGACCTTCGTTTGAACGAGCCTCGATATGCGTCTCTTCCAAACATCATGAAGGCAAAGAAAAAGTCTCTAGATATTAAAACACCAGCAGATTTTGGTGTGGATGTGGCTCCTCGTATAACAACTTTAAACGTTGCACCTCCTGCAGAACGTTCTGCTGGAATCAAGGTTGAGAGTGTTGAGGAACTTGTCAATAAACTGAAAAACGAAGCGAAGGTAATATAAATGAGCGTCTTAGTTTATGCAGAGCATGATAATGCCACACTAAAAGCAGCAACACTTAATGTCGTCACTGCTGCCCTAGCAATTGATAGTGATGTAACAGTACTTGTTGCGGGTTCTGGTTGTGGTGCGGTTGCTGAAGAAGCAACAAAAGTTGCCGGTGTTACGAAAGTTATTGTTGCTGATAATGCAGCTTACGAACATCAGTTGGCTGAAAATATTGCTGAACTAGTAGTTGAGCTTGGAAAAGACTTCGGTCATATCCTTGCCCCTGCTACTACAACAGGTAAGAATTTTCTTCCTCGTGTAGCAGCACTTCTTGATGTTCAGATGATTTCTGAAATCACTGGTGTTGAAGGATCAGATACATTCTTGCGTCCTATCTATGCAGGTAATGCAATTGCTACAATAAAAAGCGCCGATGCAATTAAAGTTATGACGGTTCGTGGTACTGCATTTGATGCGGCTCCTACTGAAGGTGGTTCTGCTGCAGTTGAATCTACAGATATTGCTAAAGATGCCGGTGTTTCTAGCTTTGTAGGCCAAGAAATTGCTAAGTCTGATCGTCCTGAGTTAACTGCTGCCAAAATCATCATTTCTGGTGGTCGTGGTATGCAGAATGGCGATAACTTCAAGATGCTTGAAGCTGTTGCTGATAAACTTGGTGCTGGCGTTGGTGCATCACGTGCTGCAGTTGATGCAGGTTTTGTTCCTAACGATATGCAGGTTGGTCAAACAGGTAAGATTGTTGCCCCTGACCTTTATATCGCTGTTGGTATCTCCGGTGCGATTCAGCATTTGGCGGGTATGAAAGACAGTAAAGTAATTGTAGCTATCAACAAAGACGAAGAAGCGCCTATTTTTCAGGTTGCGGATTACGGCCTTGTTGCTGATTTGTTTGAAGCGATTCCTGAATTGGAAAAAGCGCTTTAATCAATTAGAAGCAAATTGACATTAAAAAACCCAGTATTTACTGGGTTTTTTAATGTCTGGAATTAGTGGAATGATTTTTTGTCTGCCTGCGACAATATGCCACATCCTATCGTTTTCCTAACTTGATATGATCCCTTCGATATTTTTCTGATCGACTTGGGGTTAATTATGAAGCATTTACCATCGGCTTTTCAGATAAGCGTAATTGTGTTGGCAGTTGCGAGTGTGTTTTCTTTTTATGCTGAAGCAAGTGATGCTCCAGTCATCATTGTTGAAGGCGAGAAAAGTGTATTTTCAATATCTTTAGAAAAAGAGAATACTGTTACGCCAGATTCCACTGAATTATTAAACGGCATGGCTGGAGCTAGCGTTGTTAAGAATGGCCCTTTAACGGGTTTTGCTCAATATAGGGGGATGTTTGGGCAGCGTATTAATACCGTAATTGATGGAGCTACGCACACCTCTGGGGGGCCTAATTGGATGGATGCCCCGTTACATTATGCGCCAGCATCGCAAGTGAGTAATATTCGTATTTATCGCGGAGTGTCACCTGTTAGCAGTGGTCAAGAAACCATTGGTGGTAGTGTCATCGTTGAGACAAAAAGCGGTGAGTTTGTGGATTCAACTGAGGCTATTTTATCAGGAGAGATCTCTGTGGGAGGGGAGACAAACAATAATGCGACAATGGTAAGCGTGTTAGTTACTGTTGCTAATAAGAATCATTGGTTGAACGTAAAAGGCTTAGGTGAGCAGGCTGATGATATAGAGTTTGATGGTGGTGAAATAATGCCAACAGAGTATGAACGTAATCGGATTGATATGGGGTACGGTTTTCGATTTGGTGCTCATAAAATTGAAGTCG
>CAJXZM010000071.1 GCA_913063125.1 uncultured Gammaproteobacteria bacterium
ACTCGATCTCTCACCGACAGTATAGATACCGACTTTAGCAGCGGTGCAGCAAAAAATATCGCCAATCGAATTAACACATTACGCAATACTGGCGAACCCTCACTGCGTACTATTTTTGCTACCGCCAACACTTCTTTTACTAGCACAGATGTTAGCAGCAAGGATTTTTCAGGTTCTGTCAATAAATCAACAGCGCGAAACATTGCCCTTGGCTCAATTGAGCAGGGAGACATCTCCATTAATGGTGTAGATGTCAATGCTGTCGCTTTTTTAGCGAATGATTCGGCCAACACCTTAGTGCATGCCATCAATGCCATCAGTGCGATTACCGGAGTGAAAGCAAGCGTTGACACATTAAGCGGCGAACTATCCTTGGAAGCAGATGATGGCAGGGATATTGTTCTCAACACATCTTCGGCCGATACAACAAATCTTATTTTTGGCGGCGGAGAATTTCGGTTCGACGAGAGCTTTTCCGATTTACGTGTTAGTGGTCGAGTGACAATATCCGCTAATGATAACGCTCATTTTTTTGGAAGCAGCAAAACATTAACTGGGTTTGATGATTTCTCATTAGATAGCACTGAAACCAATCAACCCAACGATAACACAATCACAGGTACTAACCTGTCGTCAGTAAGTGGTGCAGAAAAAGCAGAAATCAATATTGAGCAGGCCATCAGTCAAGTGAATAGCTTTAGTAATAAGTTGTCTGCATTACGTTCTGAATTTGAATCGAGCGCTCAAGCGTTCGGTAGCATTTACCAGCAACCCAGAGAAAGCACAGCAAACAATATTAATAGCACAACGGCTATTCGCTTAGCCGAACTATCACGAAATTTAATCCAACAAAGAATTGATACCGCCGTACAAGCCCAAGCAAACGGTTCCTCTCAGCAGATATTATTTTATTTGCGCTAGCGTAGAAAAACATAAAAACCCCAAAAACAGATCATTCTGTAATGGGGTTTCTTACTACGTAAAATCAAATTTCCTGAACTCAACCCTCGCGAGTTCAACATTGCACTGTATCAAGATTTATTACAATTCCAAAAAATTCTTAAATAAATCATGACCATGTTCCGTTAATATCGATTCTGGGTGAAACTGTACGCCTTCTATCGCAAAATCTTTGTGGCGTAACCCCATAATATTATCAACACTGCCATCCTGTTTTTGTGTCCAGGCTGTCACCTCCAAACATTCAGGCAACGCTTCTCGCTTTACCACCAACGAGTGGTAACGAGTCGCTTGAAAGGGGTTCTTCAACCCTTTAAATACTCCCTCACCTCGATGGTAAACTGCTGATGTTTTTCCATGCATCACTTGCTCAGCCCTAATCACCACTCCACCAAACACACTAGCTATACTTTGATGCCCTAAGCACACGCCTAAAATAGGCATCTTGCCAGCGAAGTGTTTTATTACTTCCACAGAAATACCTGCTTCATTTGGAGTACAAGGTCCCGGGGATATTACCAATTTTGATGGATTTAACTTTTCAATATCTTCCACCGTAATTTCATCATTTCGAAACACGCGCACATCAGCCCCAAGTTCACCCAGGTATTGCACCACGTTATACGTAAATGAATCATAGTTATCGATCATTAATAACATGTATTTTCACCCTTTTCGAATCATCACTTGTTAAAATCAAGCGCTGATGAATCTTGCTGTAAACTATTAGCGGCTAACGCCGCCGCTGAGAAAATTGCTCGCGCTTTATTGTTAGTTTCTTTCCATTCCAACTTAGGAATAGAATCTGCTACAACTCCAGCACCCGCTTGAATATATAGCTGATTATCTTTGATCACCGCAGTACGAATCGCAATAGCGGTATCCATATCGCCATGCCATGAAAGATAACCTATCGCCCCTCCATACACGCCACGCTTCACAGGCTCAATATCGTTGATAATCTCCATTGCTCGAATTTTGGGTGCACCACTTAATGTTCCAGCAGGAAACGTTGCTCGCAAAACATCGATAGGGCCCTTACCTTCAAGCAATCGACCTTCCACATTTGAGACAATATGCATGACATGGGAATAACGTTCGACAACCATTTTATCGGTAAGATCAACTGTTCCAATATCAGCAATTCGCCCCACATCATTACGCCCAAGATCAATCAACATCAGGTGTTCGGCAATCTCTTTTGGGTCTGCCAACAATTCTTTTTCCATCGCAATATCATCATCCATGTTTTTACCACGACGACGAGTGCCTGCTATAGGACGAACCGTAACAATACCCTCCTCTACTCGAGCAAGAATCTCAGGTGACGAACCAACAATATGAAAGTCTCCCATATTCATAAAATACATATAGGGAGATGGATTCAAGCAGCGCAATGCTCTGTATAACTGTAATGGCGGCAAATCAAAAGGCACCGTTAAACGCTGTGAAATCACCACCTGCATAACATCACCCGCAAGCACAAACTCTTTAAGATCATCAACAGCTTGTTCAAATGCAGCTTGCTTGAAACCCGATTCAAAATCACTTTCTACAATAGGGTCATGGGCCAATGGCTCTGGTGGTGTTAACGGCTTTTTAAGATCTCCGACGATATCATCAAGACGCTGCTGGGCGTTCTGATAGGCTCCATCCTCTTCTGGGTTCGCATGTACAATAACAAACAACGATGCTTGTAAATTATCAAACACGACAATTTCATCAGATACCATCAACATGATATCCGGTGTTCCAATGGGGTCTGGATTTGCAGGTTTATTTAACCGGCTTTCAATATAACGTACAATATCGTAACCAAAGTAGCCCACTAAACCGCCGTTAAAACGCGGCAACCCCGACAACTCAGGCACTCGATATCGAGCTTGAAACTGTTCTACAAATTCCAGCGGGTCTTCTACTTGATGCTCTTCTACTTGCACCCCGTTATCTTCAATAACTACGCGTCGATCAAATACTTTCATCGTTCGCTGGCAAGGCAACCCAATAATTGAGTATCGCCCCCATTTTTCACCGCCGTGCACTGACTCAAACAAATAAGAATGAGGGCCATCGGCCAGCTTAAGATAGGTACTTAATGGGGTTTCTAAATCGGCTAGCACTTCGCGCATTACGGGTATTCGGTTATACCCTTGCGCCGCCAGCAATCCAAACTGTTCGGGAGACATGATTGTGTCCTGTTATGCTAATTTTTTGTGATGCAACTAGCCCTATTAAGGGTGGCATCAAAAGAAAAGAATAGTAAGAGTGTAGACTTTCTACTGCAGGAGCTAAATAGACAAGCAGAGAAATATCACCATCGCCAACGATGTGATAGAAGAGAAGTGTCAGCACAAACCTGTTGTACTGTTGTCATAAAAACGTGAGTAGTCACGATAACAATTCCGATAATTTTCATTAAATGTTGATAACAAAGCAATATATCCTGAAGGTACACTACTTTTACTCGGGTCTCAAGCATTAGCGCTGGCTATGCAGAACAGGCAACACCTTAACTACTAACCTTCTAACAATTCAACGAATGAACTTACCACACAGTCCGGCTTACTAGAACTAATAGGTTCCCCATGATTATATCCATAATCAACACAAACCACTTTAAAGAATGACGCCCTTGATGCCTCAACATCACTTTTAGAATCCCCAACCATCAAACAATTCATCGGATTTGCTCCTGACCTCATCGCTGCATACAGCAACGGTTCAGGGTGAGGCTTTTGGTGAGTCAAACTATCACCACTCAGAACAATGTTAAAATACATGTCCAAACTGAGCTGCGCTAATAATGCCGCGGTAAATTGGGCTGGCTTGTTGGTGATTAACACCATCGGTATCCCCAGGCCTTTTAACGCTTTCAGCGTTTGCTCCACTCCTGGGTATAACTGACTATTTTTACCGTTACACGCGGTGTAATTCTGATAAAAACATGTCATCGCATTAGCTAATAAGGTTTCTGAAACTTTGTTTGCTTGCTCATCCATTCCATCTTTTGACAGCGCTCGTCGCACTAACATTTCTGCGCCATTGCCAACCCAACAACGAACACGACCTTCCCCTGCTGGCGACCGGCCTAATTGCCCAAGCATTTGATCAACCGCATAAGCAAGATCCGGAACACTATCCACGAGCGTCCCATCCAAATCAAATGCAATTAATTCCGGCTTGCCAGAGAATAACGTTTGAAACACTGCACTCACAAATAACTCCTTAACAACATTTACAGGGTTATGCTTTTCAAGACTAGGCCTTCCAAGACATTGATTCCCAGAATCGCGGGGATTCGAAGCTATACCTCCGCCAACTCTGATCGCATCTCATCAATCACTTGCTTGTAATTTTCAGCACCAAAAATTGCGGAACCGGCAACAAAAGTATCTGCCCCTGCCGCCGCTATTTCCCGAATATTTTTAACACCAACGCCACCATCAACTTCAAGACGAATATTAAACCCGCTATCGTCAATAAGCTTGCGCACCTGAGTTAGTTTCGACAGAGTCCCTGGGATAAATTTCTGCCCACCAAAGCCAGGGTTCACTGACATCAGTAAGATCATGTCCATTTTGTCCATCACATGATCAAGGTAGTGAAGAGGGGTTGCTGGATTAAAAACTAACCCGGCTTTACAGCCCGCATCTTTAATCATTTGTAAACTGCGATCAACATGATCACTAGCTTCAGGGTGAAAGGTAATATAACTTGCGCCAGCTTCAAGAAATTCAGCAATCATACGATCTACTGGGCTCACCATTAAATGTACATCTATCGGTGCCGTGACACCGTGATTCCTTAAAGCTTTACAAACCATTGGGCCAATTGTCAGATTGGGCACATAGTGATTATCCATCACATCAAAATGCACAATATCTGCCCCATCTTTTAACACTTGATCGACATCACGACCCAAATTCGCAAAGTCTGCTGAAAGAATAGAAGGGGCTATTTTATAATCGGCCATAAGGTTATTGCCTTGTTAATAACTTTTAGATGAATAAGCCAGGCATTGTACACGATAAAACCTATACTTCTGTAGATGAATTGTAGATGCCTGAACACATTTTTTTACGCTTTGATACTTTTAGTCGTACAAAGTATCACTCCGATTTTAAACACGCCGTTTTTTGCAGCGGAAACCGATGCGCCTGTAGATCCCGCTATTATCCAAGCCCCTGCCCTCACCCCCAACGGCTTTAATAACGATGTAGAAAAAGCCCCCCCTCGAGAACTTAGAAAGCCCCCCGTCAGAGCCGAATTCACCGCCAACAAAGCACTTGCCCAAGAGCTTAAGTTACGTGGATTGAGTGACAGTGAGATTTTATGGTTAGGGGAAGGAAAAGACCAATACCTAGGCCTTATGGCACCTGACTTTAGCGGCTCCCCCGTAGGCAACGTACTGATTTTGCACGACAATCAACAGCACCCAGATTGGCCCGGCGCAGTCCATGCACTTCGAACGGAACTACCGAAAAATGGCTGGTCAACACTGTCAATATCAGTCCCCTATTTTGATGTAAAGGTTCCTATACCTAAAAGGGAACAGAAGCCCGCAGCTATGCGTAAATCAGCACCCACTCTCGAAGTAAATGATAAAATGGATTCAGTGGATCAGAATGAACGCAAAAGTGAAAATGAGAGTACAGAGACGCCTGGTGACGCCCCCCCTAAAAACCCCATGGAATCTGCCAGTGAGGCGATTGAAGCAAGAGCAAACCAACCCCCAACTGAACAGATTGAAGACAAGGTACTCCCGTCTGTAGAGTACCCAAAAGAAGAAATCCCCGACATTGTCGAGCAACGTATTCGGGACGGTATTTCAACACTACAAGAACAAAACACCCTACCCATCATTGTTATTGCAGTGGGATTATCTGCCACTTGGGCTATCAACAAGGTTTCCAAAATGCAACCCAGTGATATTAAAGGATTGGTCGTTATTGACCCAGTGACACCCTTAGGCATCGATGGTTTTGACGTTGACAAGGATATCGCTAACCTCAAGATCCCTACATTAGACATCACGCCAACCACAGGGCAGCGCAGCTCTGCCAGCCAACGCAGTCGAACGATGAAAAAGATTGGGAGCCGCTTATACCAACAACGAGTTATCGCTGGCTCCGCTCCTAATTTTGGTCAACAGCATCATCAAGTAGTTTCGAGCGTTCGCGGTTGGTGGAAGCGCTACTTCCCCCTCTCCTTCTGATTTTTCTCAGTAACACCAAACAGCATAATCAAACTGTATCCGGTTTTGCCGTCTTATGCTGTTTTTGAATCATTTCATATGCAGCACGAATGGTTTGGGTTTTTTCAGTTGCCATCGTTACCATTTCTTCTGGCAGCCCCCGAGCGATCATTTTGTCTGGATGATGCTGATTCATTTGTCTACGGTATGCTTTCTTAAGCTCAGTCATGCTTACCGTAGGCAAAACCCCTAAGACACTATAGGCTTTTAGTAACAAATCTGACGATGATTCTGGTGTTTTTTGCTGCGACTGCTTGTCATTAAAATCCTGGGAAGCTTGCGCGCTTCGCACCAGACGCTCTAATTTTGAAATGGAAAATTGAATAGTTGATGCGATATGCGTTAACGCGGCCCATTCTTTCTGTGCCATCGTGCCGTCCGCTAACGCTTCCTGCACCAACATTTCCATAAATAGCTGCGGTAATGTTGAGCGACGACCACAGGATTTCTGTAAGCGCGTTAAATCTTGAGTAATATCGTAAGAGGTACTTTTTCCTTTATCAAAGAGTTCTATCGCCTCTTGTTTCTTTTCCGGCGTTAGCCCCATGCGCTCCATAACTTGCATAGTCCAGTTGATTTCCGCCTGACAAACAACGCCGTCACATTTGGCTATTCGCCCTAAACTCACAAAGGTTGCGTCAAAAAATGCTCGCTGAATATCACCCTCTCTCAGCTCTGATTTTCGGTGCGCGGCGTGATACAAACCATTACTTAACTGAATAACTGTATCAAACTGTCGACCAAGCAAAGCGCCAACGCCTGCGCCAACCACGCCAATCACGCCTCCACCAGCCAAGAAATACCCCATCACAACACCAAGTAATGGCCCGAGCCAAATTAACTGCATGTAATTCATTCTCCTAATTCAAACTGTCGAGCCTTTCTGGCGTCCCAACATCAACCCACTCACCCTGATACATCTCACCAGTAACGTGCCCTAGCCCCATTGCGTGTTTTAACAATGGGGCTAATGGAAATCTTTTGGAACCACCAATAGCCTGGTCGCGATGCATAAAGAGGTCTGGATGCATAATGGATATACCTGCAAAGGTATAACAGGCTGCTTGGTCGTGCGAGAGAAGCTCTTTTGTTGAAAATAACTTTTCTGAAAGTGGCTTTTCTGAAAGTAACCCTGTTGATTCATTTAAGCAGAAATCTCCCACAATGTTGTGGTCTGGGTTTGGCACTAGCACAAGGTGAGCGTCCTTTCTCTTACCTGTAGAACGACTCAGAGCGGAGGTCAAGTTCACCAATGGATAATCCGTCCATACATCAGCGTTAATCACAAGAAAAGGGTTATCATCCAGCAAACCTGCATTCAGTGCTTGAACAATTCCCCCTCCCGTTTCCAGACACTCTGCTTCCTGGGAATACTGAATAGCAATACCCCATCGACTACCATCACCTAAATGCGCCATGACCTGATCGGCTAAATAACAAACATTAACCACTACGTGCGTAAACCCCGCTACCGCTAGCCGCTCAATATTGTGTTCTATTAATGATTTTCCAGCGACTTTCAGTAACGGCTTGGGACAGCTGGCGGTCAACTCCCCCATACGCTCACCACGCCCTGCCGCTAGCAGCATCGCTTTCATAAAAAGAACTCTCGAGCTTCTGGTTGCTTATGGATTAACGCGGGAACAACAACTTCCAGCAACATGGTCCGCAAGTTTCCTAGCGACTTCACACCTTCCGTTTCATCGACAAGATAACTGACCGTGCGTGGTATATCCGCAAGATAGCTTTCCTTCTTATCTCTATAACATAATCGCGAGAATATTCCGGCAACCTTAAGGTGACGCTGAACTGCCATAGTATTAAACCAATGCATGTATTGCTTAGCATCCACCTCATTCACCATGCCCTCATGTTCCGGGTCATCTTGCAATAATTTGAAGAAATACAATGCCCACTCATCCACTTGACGTTTTGGCCACTTGCAATAACAGTCCTTCAGCAATGATATGGCGTCATAGGTTATCGGTCCATGAACTGCATCTTGGAAATCAATAACACCAAGGGAGCCATTCTTAAGTAACATCAAATTTCTAGAATGGTAATCTCTATGTACCGTTACCTGAGGCTGCTCTATGGCCTCACCCACCAAATAGGCGTAACTTGTCTTTAGCATTACTCTATCGGCGTCCCCAAGAACCAACCCCAGATGACGCTCTAAAAACCAGTCGGTGAACAACGACATTTCAGCCATTAACAAAGTGTAGTCATAAGCAGGCAAGGGTGACTCGAAACTACTGCGTTGTATTGGTAACAGCCCCTGTAAAGCTTGCTGATAATATTCATCAACCGTCGACTCAGTAAGCAGCGGAAGCAGCAAACTATCCCCTAGATCTGACAGCAGCATAAACCCATTTTCATAGTCGACTTCATAGACTTCTGGCACCTGTACGCCAAAGTCCCCTAAGACCTTTGCGATATTCACAAACGAGGGGTTGTCTTCTTTATCCGGCGGAGCATCTACGGCAATCACACTGACGGTATGATCGTCGGTAACGTTAAATTTCGCACGAAAATACCGTCTAAAACTGGCATCTCCCGATACAACCTCTAATACTTCAGGCAACGAGTGGGCGGGAACCTTTGATGCTAACTGCTCTCTTACCCATAAGGTTAATTGGTCTCTTCTTTGATCCATGGTAAAACTGCACGACTCCGAGGCTGGCTTCTCCCTAATTGAATGTATTAGGGCTCATAAACTCTTAAGTTTTTGGGGTGTCCAAAAGCGTTATACAGTATCATGCTCCCAAAGTCAGATAACACAATATTTTCAGGTATTTATGGCGGCAATTCACAACATAAGCTCAGGCAAAGTGCCAGGCAAGAGGCGTAGTAAGAGGAGCAGCCTCCTTTTTTGTGCACCAACAAGAATTATCACCGCCCAGCCCCCGAGCCCTCGCCAGGTTTCTTTTGGTGCCTTAATGGTAATTATCTGTACGTTTTCACTCTCTTCACTCGTATCGAGCGCTGTAGCTGCAGAAACCAGCACTATCGACAATCCGGCCCCTTATCGTCACCTCGACTGGGTAACACCTGAAGAACGTAAAAAATGGCCGGCATCACAACAACCAAATGCCAACAGTTGCTGCGAAGGGCTCTACCTTCCTCCAACCATTCCTTATACGACTAGCGATCCGGACCAAGCGCCCATCAAAGCAGCTTCTGATCACTATGATGCTGATGGCAGTGGCAAAATTGTTTTTGATGGCGATGTCATCATCCAACAAGGTGGCCGCCAGCTAGAAAGCGACCACGTGGAGCTCGATCAGAAAGCACAAACCACGCTAATGGAAGGCAACGTCCGCATTCGAGAAAATGGCATGTTGCTAACCGGAGACAAAGCAACATTCAGCCTAATTAGCAAAGATGTGGACATCCATAACGCAGAATATGTTATTCACGACAGCCATATCCGCGGCGAAGCATTACGCATATACAATGATGGGGAAAAAACCCTTACCCTTGATCAAGGTAGCTATACCACATGTGAGCCAGGCTCGGATGCCTGGTTATTTGAAGCTGATGATATTTCGCTTAATAATGAAAATGGCTGGGGAACAGCCAAAAACGCAACGTTAAAAATCAAAGATGTCCCTATTTTCTATTTCCCCTGGGTCATGTTTCCTGTTGATGACCGTCGTCAAACGGGGTTTTTATTCCCCACTATTGGATTTGATGACGACAACGGCACCGATATCTCAGCCCCGCTCTATCTCAACCTAGCCACCAACATGGATGCGACACTAACCTTTCGCAACATGTCCCAACGAGGCAGCCTAATTGACGGTGAATTCCGCTATCTACTCCCTTTCGGCGAGGGACAACTGGGGGCCAGTTATTTAGCCGATGACAAACTGACCGACACCAACCGGAAACTAGCATTATTTAAACACAAAGGCAGCTTCAATAACGGCTGGTCCGCCAGTGCCGATTACACTAGAGTATCTGATGAAGACTATTTTACAGACTTAGAAACCACGCTTGATGCCAATGCTCAAACTCACCTTGATCAAAAAGCACAAATAAGCTTTCAAAGGCAATACTGGTCTGGCAGCATGTTGATTCAGAATTACCAAACACTTGATGAGCTCATCACCGATAACGACAAACCTTATCGTAAGGTGCCACAGGTACGTTTCAACGGTAACGGCAGCATTAATTCATTCAGTAACAGCAACAACAACCTGCCTATCGAGTGGAATTGGCTAGCTGAGTTTACTCAGTTTGAACACCCAGAAGAAAGCAGCGAGGGTATTCAAGAAGCCCAACGCACACATTTCAGCCCTGCTGTTTACTATAACTTTCTTCGCCCTTGGGGGTATATCAAACCTAAAATACAAGGCTATTTCACCACTTATGATCTTGATGGTGAATCTGACACTTTCAACAATACCATTACTGACCATTCACCCGATACCAACACCTATACTGCATCTCTTGATACAGGGCTTACCTTTGAACGAGCATTATCATTCAAAAATCAGTCACTTACACAAACACTAGAACCTCGATTATTCTACCTTTATAGTCCGAAGGTAGACCAAGACGACAACCCTACGCTCGATTCTGCAGATTTAACGTTCAGCTATAACCAGATGTTCAGAAATAACCGTTTTTCTGGTGTTGACAGAGTTGGAGATGCCAACCAAATATCTCTCGGACTAACCACTCGTTTTCTTGATGCCAATTCGGGCAAAGAAAAACTGCGCGCAAGTATTGGTCAAATCTTCTATTTACAAGATAGAGAAGTACAACTCACCACGTCGACTGAGGCCGCTACCGACCCTCGCTCTGCGCTAGTTGGGCAACTTGCCTGGCCTTTCAATGACAACTTAACCCTCTATTCTGAAATTCAGTGGGATGAACAACGAAACCATATCGACAAAACCGATGTCCAACTGAGCTATCGTAATGAGCAACACCAGATATTTAACGCTGCTTATCGGCAACAAGACAACGATCTCGAAGGCTCAGGTTTTGACGACACTCTTGAGCAAACCGATCTGTCCACCGCATGGTCGATCAATCAGCGCTGGAGTTTTGCTGCAAGATGGATATATGACATTCATCAACACCGAACTTTTGAAGGTTTAGTGGGTGTCACCTATGATAGCTGCTGCTGGAGCGTGCAGTTAATGCGACATGGAATATTAGAAGAAAGCGACACTTTAGATAGCAATGGTGACGCAGAAATGACAAGAAGCATGGGAACCTTTATTCAGTTTCAATTCAAAGGCCTAGGTGGTGTCGGAACGGCTCTAGAATCTATATTAGACAAAGCCATTTACGGTTACGAAGAGCGCAGACAAGCGCTATCAAACACGTTTTAAGTATGACTATTTAGGTATGACTATGAGAATAATAAAGCAACTATCTCGCGTAAGCACTTCCCTGGCACTTGTCAGCGCACTTACTGGTGCATTTATAACCCCTTCAATAGCAGCCAGTATTACCGCTCTAGACCGCATTGTGGCTGTGGTTGATGAAGATGTCGTTATGGAGTCTGAACTCTTCGCCCGAGTCGCCACTATATCAGCACAGCTAAAAAAGAAACAAACTCCATTACCTCCAGCTGACACGCTAAAATCTCAAGTACTGGATCGAATGATCCTCGAAAACTTGCAGCTACAACTAGCAGAGCGAGCAGGTATTCGCCTTGACGATGACTCTATCAACAAAACAATTCGAAACGTTGCCCGTCAAAACAACATGACTGCCGAGCAATTCCGCAACGCATTAGTTGACGAAGGGTTATCCTATAAAAACCTTCGCTCGCAAATTTCTCGTGAAATGACCCTTACTCAGTTACGTCAACGTCGCGTTGGTAATCGAGTCCGAATATCGGAACAAGACGTTAATAACTTTCTTTCTTCAGATTTAGGAAAAACCAATTTAGCTCCTGATTATCATCTAGGCCACATCCTTATCCCTGTTGGCCAAAGCAGTAACCAGGAAGCACTAACACTTGCTGAAGAAAAGTCAGATCTGGTTTATCGAAAACTCAAAAACGGCTCAGATTTTGCTCAAATGGCCGTTGCGTACTCCGCAGGGCAAAAAGCCTTAGAAGGCGGCGACCTCGGCTGGAGAAAAGCTGCACAACTTCCCACCCTTTTTGCAGAAACTGTTCTGGACATGAAAAAAGGGGGTATTTCTGAACCAATTAAAAGCGCCAGCGGCTACCACATTATAAAAATACTTGACCTTCGCGGCGGTTCAGAGCATCTAGTTACTCAAACCAATGCTCGACATATACTGATAAAGCCCAATGAAATCAGAAGCTTGGATGATGCAAAAAAACAACTTCAAGAAATCAAAGAGTCCATTGCATCCGGTAAAGAAACATTTGAAGCCATGGCAAAAACCTATTCTGACGATACAGGAAGTGCCCTTGAGGGTGGGGACCTTGGTTGGTTTAACCCAGGGACAATGGTAAAGGAGTTTGAGCAGACCATGGCAACTATCGAACCCAATCTTGTTAGCGACACATTTAAAACACAATACGGCTGGCACATTCTTGAGGTATTAGGTCGCCGCAATCAAGATATGAGCGAAGAGTTTCGACAGAACAAAGCTCGACAAATGCTGCACCGACGAAAATTTGATGAAGAGCTAAATACGTGGTTGCGAGAGCTGCGCCAAAACGCCTATGTTGAGATTCGCCTTTAAAGGCACAAGCAACCCCATAAGCGGAAGGAAAAAATAGTGCGCCTAGCCATTACCCCTGGAGAGCCTGCTGGCATTGGCCCTGATTTAACCATTGCTATTGCTCAGCAAGCTCAACCTTATGAACTTGTTGCTATTTGCGACCCTGCGTTATTACAACAAAGAGCCTCCGCACTTGGCCAAACCTTACATATCATCCCCTTTGATGCGACAGCGGCTCACAGAGCCTCTGCTGCGGGAGAAATCAGCGTACTCGATTCTCACCTCAAGGCCCCAGTAACCCCTGGCAAGCTTAATGTAGCCAATGCTCCTTATGTATTGAACACCCTAGACCTTGCCATTGCCGGCTGTATAAACGGTACCTTAGATGCAATGATTACTGGTCCGGTGCAAAAATCCGTAATCAATGATGCTGGCATTGCATTTTCAGGCCACACAGAATACTTAGCGGATAAAACTAATACGAAACAAGTAGTTATGATGTTAGCGACAGAAGGATTACGTGTCACGCTAGCCACAACTCACCTACCTTTACGTGATGTCGCAGACCAAATCACACCAACCCTGCTACGCGATGTATTACGTATCGTACACCACGACCTTAAAACCGTCTTTGGTATACCTAACCCTAAAATATTAGTGTGTGGGCTTAACCCTCACGCAGGAGAAGGCGGACACCTAGGGTCGGAAGAAATCGAAACCATCGAACCGGCATTACAACAGTTGCGAAATGAGGGTATGTCACTGCTTGGACCATTACCCGCCGACACTCTATTTACACCCAAATACCTGGAGCAAGCTGATGCAGTGCTCGCCATGTACCACGACCAAGGCTTACCTGTGTTAAAATACAAAGGTTTTGGGAACGCCGTCAATGTTACCCTCGGCTTGCCCATCATTCGCACCTCCGTGGACCACGGCACCGCGCTGGATTTAGCCGCCACTGGAGCTGCATCACCAGGCAGTATGGTTACGGCACTACAATATGCAGAGAACATGGTAAAAAGTAAGGCTTCTCAGCAGTAAGTAGCTAACCCCAGATTAAACCACTAGCAACACCGCCCCTTTTTTAAATAAAGCAAAAGACAAAAGTAAGAGATAAAGCAATGGCGTCAAATAGAAGAAAAAGCACTGAAGGGCATCAGGCCCGCAAACGATTTGGGCAAAACTTCTTACAAGACCCCAATGTTATTGACAATATTGTAGGTTCAATCAACCCTCAACTTGACGATGTCTTGGTGGAGATTGGTCCGGGATTAGGTGCACTGACAGAGCTAATGTTAGCCAGGGTTAACAAGTTACAAGTCATTGAATTAGACCGAGACCTTATCCCTCGCCTAAATGTAAAATTTGGCGCCTCTGGCAAATTGACTATCCACCAAGCTGACGCATTAAGTTTTGACTACCCTAGTTTATTACCCAGTGACAACCAAGCAGACAAACAACTGCGTATTGTCGGTAACCTTCCTTACAACATATCCACACCGCTGATCTTCAAACTTCTTGAAAATGCAGAACACATTCAAGATATGCATTTTATGCTGCAAAAAGAAGTCGTTGACCGCCTTTCAGCAAACGTGGGTGAAAAAGCCTATGGCCGATTAAGTATCATGGTTCAGTATGACTGCCAGGTAGAAGGTTTATTTGTTGTTGGTCCCGGTGCCTTTAGCCCGCCTCCGAAAGTTGATTCAGCTATTGTGCGCTTATGCCCTCACAAACAAGCGGATAAAAAAACCACAAAGAATCGTAAACTTATGGGGCAAATCGTTACTGCCGCATTTAATATGCGTCGAAAAACCATTCGTAATGGATTAAAAGACATTGCAAGTTGCGAGCAGCTAGAGTCCGTTGGCATCAATCCTGGCCACCGACCAGAGACCATTGCATTAGAACACTGGATTGCATTAACTGATCTTCTTGATGCCTCTTTAATCGCCAATGAAAGCCTCAACGACACAGAGTAAACAATCAAACATGAGCACTTATGCCATTGGTGATATTCAAGGTTGCTTTAACAGTTTCGAGCGTCTGATTGAAGCAATTCAATTTAACCCCGCACAAGATACCTTATGGTTAGCCGGAGACCTGGTTAATCGGGGCCCTGACTCATTAGCAACTCTTCGTTATTGCCACAAACATAAGGACAGTGTAATCGCAGTGTTAGGCAACCATGACCTACACCTACTCGCCGTTGCATTTGGCGCCTGTGAATACAAGAACAAAGATACTTTTGCCGACGTTCTCGAGGCTCCGGATAAAGATGAGCTACTTCACTGGTTGCGATTCAATCCTCTTTACCATCGTGATAAAAACCTCGGTTACTCCATGGTGCATGCAGGAATCTACCCTAAATGGTCACGAAAAAAAGCAAACAATCTTGCTCTGGAAGTAGAAAAAATCATTCAAGGTGAGCAGTTTTCAGAGTTCCTTTGCAACATGTATGGCAATCAACCAGAAAAATGGTCCGATTCTTTGGAGGGCCCTTCTCGCTGGCGCTTTATTACCAATTGTTTTACTCGCATGCGCCTTTGTGATGAAAAAAACGCAATCAACCTATCCTACAAAGGCGCACTTAAAGACGCGCCCGCTGAACTCTACCCCTGGTACACAACACCAGGCAGGAAGACTATTAAAGATACCATACTCATTGGGCATTGGGCTGCTCTAAACGGCGTCACGGGCCGTACAGACGTCATAGCCTTAGATACCGGCTGCGTATGGGGGAACAAACTAAGTGCTTTTTGCTTAGAGACAGCTGTTTGGACTCAAGTAAACGCGCAAGAATAATCAACATTTATAAGAAATCAAAACTTCCCTCAATAATCGCATAACAAACGTAACAATCGCGTTATTCCATTTCATTGTAACCAGGACTTTCTTACTGTATTCGTGTATTTGACAAGCCTTTTTAATAAAAATCACTGCCTCCGCTCTCCAAGTAACTCTCTAAGAAACTTCATGTTTTTTTACGTTTTTCCCCTCACCTTTAAAAAACCCGACTAATATAGTTAAGAGCGTTTTAAAAAAAACACTATAAAAGTCGAACCATCTAACGTACAAATAATCTATTGATAGATGGCTTGCTGCTTCGACACAGCGGCCGATACCACGACCTTCAGCATTTTTTGTTTTTAAACACTCGCCGACAACCATATCGGATCCAAGGGGAAGCGTTTATGAGCATTTTCAGCCATTACCAAGATCGATACGAATCAATTCAAGAAGAAGAGTATTCGCTTCAAGAATTTCTCGACATCTGTAAATCAGACTCATTTTCTTATGCCAGCGCTTCAGAACGCATACTCAATGCTATTGGCGAACCGCAGCTCGTGGACACGTCCAAAGACTTGCGCCTAAGCCGTGTGTTCTCCAACAAAATAATCAGACGCTACCCTGCTTTTGATGAATTTTACGGTATGGAAGAAGCAATTGAACAAATTGTTGCGTACTTTCGCCATGCATCTCAAGGCCTCGAAGAAAAGAAACAAATACTCTATTTACTCGGTCCAGTTGGTGGCGGCAAATCTAGCCTTGCTGAAAAGCTAAAAGAACTTATCGAAAAAGTTCCTTTTTATGCAATCAAAGGTTCCCCTGTTAATGAGTCCCCCCTTGCGCTATTTGACCCCAATGAAGATGCACAAATTCTGGAAGAGGAATATGGCATTCCCCTACGTTACGTCAAAGGTATAATGTCTCCATGGGCGGTAAAGCGACTTCATGAATTTAACGGTGATATTAGCAAATTCCGTGTAGTGAAACGCTACCCATCAATATTGGATCAAATCGCTGTATCCAAAACTGAACCCGGCGATGAAAACAATCAAGACATCTCTGCGTTAGTCGGAAAAGTCGACATTCGAAAACTTGAAGAGTTTGCGCAAAGCGACCCCGATTGCTATGCATTTTCAGGGGGGTTATGTAAGTCAAACCAGGGGTTATTAGAATTTGTTGAAATGTTTAAAGCCCCAATCAAAGTATTACACCCCTTATTAACAGCAACACAAGAAGGCAATTACAACAGTACAGAAGGCATGGGAGCAATACCTTTCGAAGGAGTCATCCTCGCCCACTCCAATGAGTCTGAATGGCAAACCTTCAGAAACAATAAAAATAACGAAGCATTTATCGATCGTGTCTACATCGTAAAAGTACCTTATTGCCTACGGGTATCCGAAGAAACTAAAATTTATGAAAAGCTTCTCATTAACAGCTCACTTTCCAACGCACACTGCGCACCAGACACATTAAAAATGCTGGCTCAATTCACAGTTCTCTCACGTCTAAAAGAACCCGAGAACTCTTCCGTTTTTTCGAAAATGAGAATTTATGATGGGGACAATCTAAAAGATACTGACCCAAAAGCAAAATCTCACCAGGAATACCGTGATGTAGCTGGCGTGGATGAAGGGATGGACGGTCTATCGACACGCTTTGCGTTTAAGATTCTATCCAAAGTATTTAACTATGACCATACCGAAATAGCAGCCAATCCCGTACACCTATTGCATATTCTCGAACAGTCCATCGAGCAAGAACAATATGCACCAGAAATACAAGAACGCTATTTACGATTTATAAAAGAATTCCTAGCACCTCGGTACGTTGACTTTATTGGAAAAGAAATACAGACAGCATACCTTGAATCCTACTCCGAATATGGACAAAATATTTTCGACCGTTTCGTCATCTACGCAGACTTTTGGATTCAGGATCAAGAATACAGAGACCCTGACACGGGAGAAATATTCGACAGAGCATCACTTAACGACGAATTGGAAAAAATCGAAAAACCTGCTGGAATCAGCAACCCCAAAGACTTTCGAAATGAAGTGGTAAATTTTGTATTACGTGCTCGAGCAAACAATAACGGGAAGAACCCTTCATGGTTAAGCTATGAAAAACTAAGAACCGTCATTGAGAAGAAAATGTTTTCAAATACTGAAGACCTTCTCCCAGTCATTTCCTTCAACCCCAAAGCATCAACAAACGACAATCAAAAACACGAAGACTTTATCAATCGCATGGTCGACAGAGGTTATACCGAGAAACAAGTACGCCTTCTATCCGAATGGTACCTACGCGTACGAAAAGCGCAGTAGTTTTTCGTACACATAGGAGAAAAACGTGTCTTATATTGTTGATCGCCGATTAAACGGCAAAAACAAAAGTACCGTCAACCGCCAACGTTTCTTAAGACGTTACCGTAAGGATATAAAAAAGGCGGTTGATGATGCTGTAACCAAACGTAGCATCACCGATATCGACAGTGGTGAAAGCGTATCTATCCCTAAAAAAGACCTATCAGAACCGGCATTCCATCATGGCAAAGGTGGCATTCGTGACATGATTCACCCAGGTAACAAAGAATTTGCCCAAGGTGACAAAATACCACGCCCCCAAGAAGGGTCAGGCAGTGGTGGTGGCGAAGGGGATGCTAGCGATAGTGGCGAAGGTATAGACGAATTTGTTTTTCAAATTAGTCAGGATGAATTCTTAGAGTTTCTCTTTGACGGACTAGAGCTACCTAACCTTGTAAAAAGACAGCTCCAAGGCACCGAATCCTTTAAATATGTTCGTGCAGGCATCATTAATGACGGCAACCCAACAAAACTCAATATCGTTCGTTCCATGCGCCAAGCGACCAGTCGTCGGATTGCATTAACAGCCCCCTCTCGACGCAAGATAAAGGAATACCTCGAAGAGATAGCAGAATTAGAATCATTAGAAGAAGCGCTTAGAGATAATGACCGCCTACTTTTTCTAAGAATAGAGGTAGACAAACTACAAAAAAAGATTAAGCGAATCCCTTTTATTGATGACTTTGATTTACGTTACAACCATCACATCAAACAACCTCTCCCGTCCTCAAAAGCCGTTATGTTTTGCATAATGGATGTATCTGGATCAATGAACCAAGCAATGAAGGACATGGCAAAACGATTCTTTATTTTGCTTTATATGTTTCTTAAACGAAATTACGACAAGATAGAAGTGGTTTTTATTCGCCACCATACCAGTGCAAAAGAAGTTGACGAAGAAGAATTTTTTTATTCTAGAGAAACCGGTGGAACCATTGTTTCTAGTGCACTAAAACTCATGCGCGAAATAATGGTTGAACGCTATCCGGCAAGCGAATGGAATATATACGGAGCCCAAGCCTCCGATGGAGACAATTGGAATGACGATTCCCCCTCCTGTAAAAAGATATTAGTGGAAGACATACTGCCTCAGTGCCAGTATTTTTCTTACATTGAAATAACACCTCGTCGTCATCAAGCACTATGGAGAGAGTACGAAACTATCATGGAATCATTAGATTACTTTTCCATGCAACAAATCAGCGACCCTAGTGACATATACCCAGTATTCCGAGAACTTTTCCAAAAGAAGCCGGCATAAACTATGACCAAAAAGCGAAAGCCTATTTCAACCGAATCTGAATGGACATTTGACCTCATTCAAGAATACGATCATGAGATTGGGCGTATCGCAGAATCCTTTAGGCTAGACACATATCCCAACCAAATTGAAATCATTACTGCAGAACAAATGCTAGACGCCTATTCATCTGTAGGTATGCCTGTAGGTTACAATCATTGGACTTACGGCAAACACTTTGTTTCCAATGAACAGAAGTACAAACGCGGCCACATGGGCCTTGCCTATGAAATAGTTATAAACTCCGACCCTTGCATTGCCTATTTAATGGAAGAAAACACCATGACAATGCAAGCGCTGGTTATTGCACACGCTTGCTATGGACATAATTCATTCTTTAAAGGTAACTATTTATTTAAAACATGGACCGACGCAAGCTCGATCATTGATTATTTAGTTTTTGCTAAAAATTACATTACTCATTGCGAAGAACGCTACGGAATTGACGAGGTTGAAAATCTTCTGGATTCTTGCCACGCTTTGATGAATTACGGCGTAGATCGCTATAAACGACCCTACCCTATTTCTGCGGCCGAAGAAAAGCAGCGCCAAAAAGAAAGGGAAGAATATTTGCAAAAGCAAGTTAACGAGCTCTGGCACACCATCCCCAAAATGATAGACAAAGATGAGCCCGAAAAAGAAATCCATTTCCCCGGAGAACCGCAAGAAAACATTCTGTACTTCATAGAAAAAAACGCACCTCTCCTTGAGCCATGGCAACGTGAAATTGTCCGTATTGTTAGAAAAATTGCTCAGTACTTTTATCCTCAACGACAAACACAAGTCATGAATGAGGGCTGGGCGACCTTTTGGCATTACACTTTACTAAACCAACTGTACGATGAAGGATTAGCAAATGACGGCTTCATAATGGAGTTTTTGCAATCCCATACATCGGTGGTTTATCAACCTCCCTTCGACAGCCCCTACTACTCCGGCATCAACCCCTATGCACTAGGATTTAACATGATGCGAGACATACGTAGAATTTGCGAAAGTCCAACTGCGGAAGATAAAAAATGGTTCCCTGACATAGCAGGCTCCGATTGGCTAACAACATTGCATTTCGCCATGGCCAACTTTAAAGACGAAAGCTACATACAACAATTTCTATCCCCAAAAATGATTCGTGAATTCAAACTTTTCTCTATCCTGGATGATGACCATAAAAAAGACTTAGAAGTAACGGCAATTCATGATGATCACGGCTACCAAGTTGTCCGAGAAAAGCTCTCACAACAATACAACCTTTCCATGAATGAGCCTAACATCCAAGTTTATAATGTCGATGTCAGAGGAGATAGGTCGCTGACGCTTAGACATGTACAGCACAACCGTCGCCCACTGGAAAAAGATAATACTATCGATGTGCTCAAGCATCTCAGAAACCTATGGGGATTTGATGTTCACCTTGAATCGCACCAGCAGGGTGAGGTTTCAGAAACCTACCACTGCACGGAAGATAAAATCAATCTAGATACGCCTGAAACAGACAGCTAAGGTCATTTGTCACCAAAGCCAAATTTTTCAGTATAACCACTCTCGACAAACTATACTCTTTAAATCACAATCATTAAAATCTATAAGCCTAGATGATGTCAGGTTGGTAGTATCTGATATGGCATCTTCATACATAATCTAAACTTCGCATTACCCAGCCTTTTTCCTGCTGTGTTACCTAGCCAATCTCCACAGCGGCTTTACGCTTCTGATAACTGTTTTAACCATAACTCAAGGATACAAAATGACTGCACAAGCATTCGATTTCGAAACCATCAAAAAAATGACCACCAAGTCTATCCCTTTTGCAGAACGCGCAGGCATTGACCTCGTTGAATTCGAACGCGGCCACGTAAAAATGAAGATACCCTTGGAACCCAATAAGAATCACATAGGGACCATGTATGCTGGCGCACTATTTACTCTCGCAGAGATCCCTGGTGGCGCTATTTTTATGAGCGCCTTCGATATGACAAAATTCTTTCCTATCGTTGCAGAAATGACCATTAAATACCTGAAGCCAGCAACAACGGATATCTATGTCGAAGTTAACATGACAGAAGAAGAAATCGAACGCATTACCAAAGAAGCAACGGAGAATGGTAAATCTATATTCGTTTTGGAGAAAGAACTAAAAGATGAAAACGGGGTAGTTGTAGCCATTACAACAGGAACTTACCAAGCTAGAGCACACCGCTAAACCAGACCAAAAAAAGACATCAATTAAACAATAGAAAAGCCGCCAATTCTCGTATAAGAACCGCGGCTTTTTAATTTATAACACAACAAAATATAGCGATAGCATTTCTAGAATTAACGAGCACTTAACTCATGCACTGCATCAACAAATATCTTGGCATTTTCTGGTGGCACATCTAAATGAATCCCATGCCCCAAATTAAATACGTGACCATCACCATCACCAAAGCCATCCAGTACTCGTTTAACTTCAGCCCGAATTACGGCCTCTGAACCGTAAAGCGCCGATGGGTCCATATTTCCTTGTATTGCCACCTTACCCCCAACCCTCTGGCGTATATCACCGATCTCCACTGTCCAATCTAATCCAACGCAATCAGCACCACAATCAGCTATCTGCTCAATCCACTGTGCGCCATTTTTAGTAAATACAATAGAAGGTACTTTTCGCCCGTCATGCTCTTTTATTAACCCGCTAACGATTTTCCTCATATACTGTAATGAAAATGCTTCATAAGCCGGTGTACTTAACGAGCCACCCCAAGTATCAAAAATCTGTACTGCTTGCGCTCCGCTACGAATCTGTTCATTCAGGTAGCTAGTTACACACTCAGCCAATTTATCCAACAAAAGATGGAGTACTTCTGGCTGCTGATACGCCATTTTCTTCAAGTTACGAAAGTCTTTTGAGGAACCACCTTCAACCATATAGGTCGCCAATGTCCACGGACTTCCTGAGAAACCAATCAAGGGAACCCGCCCGCCCAACGCAGAGCGTATTGTCGTAACGGCATTCATCACATAATCAAGATCAACGGCAACATCTGGCTGCGGTAACGCCAACACATCTGCTTCAGTACGAACTGTTTTCTTAAATTTTGGACCTTCTCCTGTTTCAAAATACAGTCCTAACCCCATAGCATCGGGAATAGTTAGTATGTCTGAAAACAAAATTGCTGCATCAAGGTCATAACGCTCCAACGGTTGCAATGTCACTTCGCACGCAAGCTCTGCATTTTTGCACACCGACATAAAATCTCCGGCTTTTGCTCTGGTCGCGCGATACTCAGGTAGATAACGCCCAGCCTGACGCATCATCCATACTGGCGTCATATCCACTGGCTGACGCTGTAGCGCTCGTAAAAAACGGTCATTCTTTAACTCGGAAAAATTATTCTCAGACATGATAAACCCAATTAATTCATTGATAAATAAACCACTACAAACGAGCCATACGTATGCCTTTTTGAACAGAGGCCAAAGGCCTCGCCCAAGGCTTCGATGCAATGAGATTTTTTGGCAGACGTGTTACGGCTTGTCTCGCATCATCTTTAGTAGCAAACTGTCCGTAAATAACCACATACCAGTCACTACCTTTATAGAGAGTCTTGTAATAGGCGACTTTTGTTAAGCTAGGGTAACGTGATATAAACTCCTGAACAGCAGCCTCATCACGAGCACCGATCATTTGTAATGTGTACTGTTTCGGGTCTAATGACAACAGCCACTTTTCTCGTAATGTATATTCATTCAACCGAGGTATTTTATTTTGCTGAGTGCTATTTTTGACCGGCTTTTTCGGCGTCACCTTTGATAATGCGCTAACTACTGGTTTGAGAGGCTTTTCTTTGAAAGGTGCAGCGTTGATAACTTCTGCTTTGCTAGCTTCGATTTTCGTAGCTTCAACATTGATAGCCTCAACCTTGTCTGAAAGAGCCTTATTCGTAACGACTTTAGTCAAAACCGTTTTATTGACAAGAGCTCTGCTGGCGGCAACCTTATTTGGTGCCACATTAACTGAATCATCCCATTCCATTTTTTCTATTGCTTCTATTGTTTCTACAGCAAAAAACTTATCCGCCTTAGATTGTGGAGCCAAGTCCTTTGCCAATGCATCTCCTGCGGGGGGCTCATTCTCTGCATAGTTCAAATCAACCAACTCACTACGCTCAATATCGACGAATGTAACGTCCTCCCTTTCGGCAGGTGATTTTATTAGACTTTCCTGGCCCGACATGCGTGGTAGCACCTCGCCCTTACTTTCCATCTCAACGTAAGATTCCGTTGCTTGCCTTCCAAGCATCAACCAAACAATGCCAGTGCTTATCACAGCAACAACAATCAAATGCCAAAAGGATATTACCTGTCGTTTTTTTTCTTTGGTAACAACAGGAACCTGATGCACTAACGTTTCGCGAGCAAACTGGTTGATTTGAGAAATAACCCCCTCAGATTCCCCACTGATTTGCTTCACTTGCTGGGGGCTAAAGCGAACACCGTCTAGACCAGCAGTACGCATACGATAAGACAAATAATCTGCAACTTCAGTAACATCTAACGCGGACAACTGTAAACTTTGCCCAAAAGAGTCCATAAGTCCGACTAATGAAGCCAACACACCTTCTTGTTGAATATCCGTTGTATCTGCCAGCAACAAAAACCGCAATCCACTGTCTTTTACCAATTTAGCAACTTCTGCTAAAAACTCAGCAGCGACCTCACTAAGATTCTGCACGCCATCAATGACAACCAAAGCAGTCTGGGAATAACTCTCTGACTCTGAAGCAAAGCGTACTAAAGCGGAAACAACGGGACCTCTGCTTAACTCAACGTGAAGATTAAAACCATCACAAATCAATGCCATTAATGCACGATCATCCATCAACACTGTTGCTTCTATTGATACACAAGAAAAAATAGCGCTATCTAACTGACGATCAAGCTGGTGTGACAACAACGTTTTTCCAGAACCCTCTTCACCAACAACAAATAAAAGTGGAGGTCCATAACGTACCAGGTGCAACAACTGCTCTAATACTTGTTGACGACCCGCACCAGGATAAAACAACCCAGAAATCCCAGCATCAGAGAAAGGCTCTCGATCGATATCGAACTGTGACTTTAATAAATCAACATTCCTTTCCACGTTACCCCTCCCCTTTCATATAGTCATCAAAATAAATAATTCACACTATATTGCAAGCAACGTCTCACCTAGAGCCTCATGGCTAAAGTCGCTTGTCGTAACCGCCTCACCTAATGCTGTTAGCAAAACTAACCGTAACTGTTTATCCACCACCTTTTTATCCACTGCCATTAGCGACAAAAACTGTTCAGGGGTCATATCTTTGGGGCTTGAAACAGGCAAGCCCGCTCGAACCAGTATATCTTTTGTTCTAGTCTGAATACTGCTATCAATCCAGCCCAACCTAACGGACAAATCCACCGCCATCAACATACCTGCAGAAACCGCCTCGCCGTGAAGCCAGACACCATACCCCTTCGCTGTTTCAATGGCGTGACCAAAGGTATGCCCCAAATTCAAGATAGCCCTTAGCCCCCCTTCTTTTTCATCCTGCGCTACAACTTCAGCCTTAATTTCACAGGAACGCCTGACGGCATAGGTCAACGCTTTATTATCACGAGCCACCAACGCGTCAATGTTCTCTTCCAGCCAAACAAAAAAATCTGCATCTCGAATTAGCCCATATTTAACCACCTCAGCAATCCCTGCTGACAATTCTCGATCGGGTAACGTTTTTAGTGTATCAATATCAATAAATACCGATGTCGGCTGATGAAATGCTCCAATCATGTTCTTACCCAACACATGATTAACACCTGTCTTTCCACCGACCGAAGAGTCTACTTGGGACAGCAAGGTGGTAGGTATTTGAATAAAATCTACCCCCCTTTGATAACTTGCCGCGGCAAAACCCGTCATATCACCGATCACACCACCACCCAGCGCAACCAAGGTCGTTTTACGGCTATGCGTCTTTTCTAGCAATGCGGTAAATATTTGGTTCAACGTATCGAGGTTTTTGAATTTTTCGCCGTCTGGTAAAATTACCGTATCAACATCACAATGGACGGACAATAGCTTAACAACGTTATCTAAATATAGAGGCGATATGGTTGTGTTGGTAACAACCATTAGCTGTCGACCACTTAATACGGGCATCAATGATGACAACTGGCCTAACAGGCTTGAAGCGATGTAGATAGGGTAGCTTCGATCACCTAAATCAACCGTTAATGTATCCATAGAAAAACTCTTCACTCAGCAGCATTAATGCCGCCGAGTTTAGCAGAATTCTACGTTAATCGATAAGGTATAGAGGGGAATTATTTGACAAGGCCGCACCGCCTGAAAGCATTAGCCTGAAAAGCATTAGCAAACTACGCCTTTCTTACAAATCATCATTCACCAGAGAGGCAATCTTCGAAGCTACGTCTTTAACACCGCCCTGCTCTGTCTCCACGACGTAATCCGCTATCTCCCTATACAAAGGGTCCCTAACTTCCATCAGCTTTGTTAGCACACTACGAGGATCCGACGTTTGCAACAACGGGCGATTTTGATCTCTTGATGTTCGAGCCAACTGCTGCTCCACTGTTGCTCGAAGATAAACAACAATCCCGCCAGCAGCTATTGCTCTACGGTTATCTTCCCGCATAACCGCCCCGCCTCCTGTAGCTAATACAATGTGAGACCGTTGCGTTAACTCCTCTATCATCGCGCTTTCACGCTTACGAAACCCCTCTTCTCCTTCTACATCAAAAATCCACGGTATATCCGCCCCTGACCTTTCTTCAATTTCATGGTCAGAGTCGACAAACTCATAATGCAATAGGCTAGAAACTTGACGGCCGATGGTGCTTTTTCCCGCTCCCATCGGCCCAATCAGAATTAAACTACGTTGTTGTGTCATTGGTAATACTATTAATTATCCGTAACGTTATGAATGATTTTTGGAGTGATAAAGATCAGAAGCTCTGACTTTTCGTTGCTACTTATATTCCTTCTAAACAAGCGCCCAATAACAGGTAAATCACCCAAGAATGGTGTCTTAGAAACGCTTTCTAGCTCTTCGCTTTGAAATACTCCTCCCAATACAACTGTTTGGCCATTGTCCACAATCACAGAAGTTTTGATTTCGTTCGTGCTAATGATTGGAATATTTGATGCATCATCAATATCACCAACGGTATCTTGATTGATTTGCAACTCCATTATAACCCGACCTTCTGGGGTAATCTGCGGAGTTACCTCCAAAGATAATACCGCCTCCTTGAATGATGTTGTTGTCGCACCACTAGCAGAAGCTTCTTGGTAGGGGATCTCCTTTCCTGATGCTATTCGTGCCGTTTGCTGATCCGCAGTTAATACTTTTGGCGTTGATACAACTTCAGCCTTACCTTCTGCCTCTAACGCTGACAACTCTAAATCAATCAAACCGGTAGAACTATCAAAGAATCCCAAAGATATTCTTGATGCGTCTTGGCTTGTAACACCAAGATTAAGCGCCAGGTTATTACTTCCGATCGAAAAGGTGCTCGCGCCATTATCATCCTTTGTTGAAATAGAAGTTACATTACTTTCAACGCCTATTCGTGACCCGCCAATCAACGACATTTGATCGGTAAAAAAGACCGTATCCCCAGAAGCATTTGTACCAGAGCCGATATCTTCATTAACCCCCAAAATCCCCCACTGCACACCAAGCTCTTCTGCAGCATCTGTTCTCGCAATCACAACTCTCGCCTCAATCATAACCTGGCGAACAGGGATGTCTAGCTGCTCAAGCATAAATCGGATTTCAGACAACTTTGTAGATGTATCCTGTACAATGAGCGTATTGGTTCTTTCATCAACAGAAACACTACCTCTGCTAGAAATAAAGCCTGCATCAGTTGTTAACAACTCTTGTATTTTTAATGCCTTAGCATAATTCACAACAAGATATTCTGTACGCAAAGGAGCAAGCTCTTCAACTTGCTTGTTCGCCTCAAGCTCCAATTTCTCTCTTGCGGCAATCTCATCAGCAGGAGCAACGAGCATAACGTTACCTACTTTACGCTTATCCAAGCCTTTAGTTTTGAGAATCAAATCTAAGGCCTGATCCCAAGGAACATTTTGTAACCGTAACGTAATCCGCCCTGCAACCGTATCACTTGCAACTAGATTCAACTCCGTAAAATCCGCGATTAACTGAAGAACAGAACGGACTTCGATATCTTGAAAATTAAGAGATAACTTTTCACCAGTAAACTGAAACTTATCTTTTCTTTTTCTCTCAAGTTCTTCCGGTGCAATAGGTTTCACACTGACCGTAAACTGTGAATCGGTTTGATAAGCAAGGTATTCATAATCACCTTTCGCCCCAATAGATATTTTCGCATTACCAGACTCTGAAACTGCATCCACGGTACTGACAGGAGTGGCAAAATCCACCACATCCAAACGTCTCATCAGCGCTTCAGGTAACGTCACACCGACAAACTCTACAACTATATTACCCGATTCTTCTCGAAGATCGATGGCTGCGCTAGGGTCAGACACCGTTATCATAACCATCCCTTCGCCCTGCTCTCCTCGCCGAAAATCCAGCTCAGTAATACTACTTTCAAAGTCGCTAGACGACACTTTCGAAACGGCCGATGCCATCGCTACAGGTGCTTTAGAAGCCTGGACTGATTGCCCTACCCGAACCAAAAGCGTATTACCTACAACTTCAGTATCGTAAGCGACCAACGAGCTCATATTAATAATAACTCGAGTACGATCTCCTGCTCCCATAACGGTAGCACTACGCACATTACCATTGCCCAGGCTATGATACTTCTCTTTCAGTGCTGTCTCTACACCCTTCAAATCCAACGCTATACGAGCCGGAGATTCAATGGTGTAACCTTCTGGAAGCGGTGGCGCAGAGTCAAACTGGAATTTAATTTCCAGTGCATCACCAGGCAGAGAGGAAGACTCCAGACCCACTAGCTTTGCCGCCCAAACCGGCTCAACAAATGACACCGCCAACACCATCACCAACGTCATAAGCCGGAGGTTGGAATTCTGATTTTTACTTCTATTAAACAAACGTCTCATCTTGCTTTCTCCAGGCTTATTATTATTCTGTAATCACAATGGTTCTTGGCCGTTCTATCCATCCATCTTGACCATCAGAAACAATTTCCATCACATCGACACGCATTGCGGTAACCGACAATACTTCACCGAAATTACGTCCCATATGATTCCCTAAAGCAATTCTATGCAAACCACCATCAGGGTCTTTAATTAACGCAAAAAGCGAGCCAGTGGGTTTCTTCAACGTACCCACCATCAACAACGCATCAATGCTAAAATCTTCAAGTACTTCTTTTATGCGATCGAAGTTAGGAGTGACGCCAGGGCGCCCCTCAGGCAATGATGCAAGTTCTACGTCAACAGGGGGTGAAAACGGACTTCTCGTTGCTGCCGCTGAATAAGTAAAGCCCTTATAGGCTTTAAACTCGGGAGGAGGCTCAATATGCCCTTTGGGGCGCAGTTTGATCGACTCCATATTTTCTCGCAGGTCACTATATTGACCATCATTACTACAGGCAACCACTAAACCTACCGATAGCAACACCATTAGCGTTTTTAACTTATCCATAGTTTACTCTTGCTCATTATATCGATAGGTACGAGCGGTGATGGTCATTTCTAAATCATTAGGACTACCACCCGTTTTTATTGAAAAGTCATGCAATGTCACAATTCGCGGTAAAGCAGAAACACCACTCACAAAGGCTCCGAAAGAGTGATACCCACCTTTGACTTTTATTTCAATTGGCAGCTCGACATAAAACTCTTTAACTGTTTCGGTACCTAAGTTAATAGTATCGAATTCCAACCCCGCAGATAAACCAGTATGTGAAATATCTTCTAGCAATCCAGGCACTTCCGTATCACTCGGTAGCTGTCGTAATAAGGCGCCGAAGGAAGTCTCCATATCTATCATTTGCTTCTTCAGACGATCCAAATTTGCTGCTTTATGAGCCTTACTTTCATACGTGCCCATCAATACCGTTTCTTTCTTTTGCTCCCTATCTAACATATCTAAAGAATCCGAAAGCAGCAGATAATAAACACCAGAGCCTGCCAACACCAACACCAACGCCCAGATCAATGCTTTTACAAGGAACGGCCAGCCGCCAATATTTTCAGGGTCTAAGTTATTTAACGAGTCTATAAATTCTTTAACGTCCACAATTACCCCTCCTCATCCGTTGGCGCCAATCCTTGCTTTATCGTCAGAGAAAATTCACTCCAACCGTCCTTTTCATCTTTATTTGCACTTTTAACGCTGGACAAGTTAGGTTCACGGAACATTTCTGACTTATTCAAGTTACGCATCAAATTCGACACTCGATTATTTGCCTCAGCAAGCCCTTCAACCTTTACGCTCAGCCCCGTCGCCTCAATGCCATTAAAATACACGCCATCAGGCACTGTTCGCGCAAGGTCTTCGAAAACTCGGACAATCACAGGTCTATTGCCCTGCAAATTTTGGATAACATTCATCCTCTCAACAAGACTTTCTCGCTTGCTCTGAAGCTCTTGAATTTCCTTGATTTGATTTTCTAACTTCTTGGTTTCACCCGTTATAAAGTCATTTCGCCCTTTTTGATGCTGAATCTGTGACTGCACAGTCATCTCCATCAGATAGACACCACCGGCCCCAATTAATGCAACACCAGCTAAAATAACAAAAAACTGTCGCTTCAGTTCTTGGCGCCGCTCTTCTCGCCAAGGTAATAAGTTAATCCGAGTCATTAGTCGAAACTCCTTAGCGCCAAACCGCAC
>CAJXZM010000072.1 GCA_913063125.1 uncultured Gammaproteobacteria bacterium
TTCTTGAATCTGAAAATAGATCGTTTCTTGTTGTTCTTGAAGAAGAATACGGATACCGACATTGGTTTTGGTATCCTGACATGACTCAAGTAGAGCTAGAAGTGTGGTGGAAAAACTTGTCAAGTGTTGAGCCATACTTTATGACTCCGGAACCGCTTCCTGGAAGATTGGATCTTGTCGAGGATCTTGATGAATGGATGGAAGTCGATAGGTCGAAGAAGCACTACTACGCACATACTCATTGTGATGATGATAGTATTTTAATTACACCTGGTGGTGAGAAGATCTATCACGAAGGTTATGATGGTAAGAAAATTTAACAAGCGACCACACAAAGAACGCTGCAAAATACGCATCGCCATGTGGGTCTAGACGTTCTACAAAAAGGTTCATCTATGAAATTTAGAATAAGTATAATTTTGGCAGCTCTAGTTCTATCTGCATGCGAAACTTCGACGCAACTACCACCAGTATCACAAATTAAGCCGAGTGTTGCCGCTGAAGGATCGCTGGCCAATGTTAAGCTTATAGCAGATACGACGATAGGATTGCAGAAGACATCTCCTGATAGCAACATAAACTCCACCACTAAAATTCTTAAATTTATTATCCAGCAACCGATTGGAACCCCAGGGCAACGAGCTTGGCGAGAAATGTGGATTGTTGATCCGGAAGCCGAGAATAAATCGTATGTAATCACTTTTAAAGAAGATGGGTTAAATGCGGCTGATTTCGAAATTAGTGGAATGTAGAATCGGGTAGCCGAGGGCATCTAACCCTCAGCCCCCACAACACCCTGCATGCGGATCCGCACAGGGCGTTTCACTCAGGATAGTGAAGCTTGATCCAACCATCACGCAATTCATACAACCCTTCAGATTTCAAATAAGCATTAGACAACGCTTGATTAATCCCCGGAGTTTTAGAACTTCGCCACGGCCCTTTGCTGGTAATTCCACACCCAACCGCAGTCTGTATTTTAACGCCACGCTTCAACAAGTTTCTTACTTTGGTTCGAGGCTTTCGCCACTGACGCCAATAAGCCATACGAACTCTGCGTCGTATCCAATGATCGAGATCGACACACAGTTGATAGCAATTGGCGATACCAAAGTAATTAATCCAGCCCCGTAAATATTGGCTGACCTTGAAGAGCTGGTAGTGCATCGATACACCCTAGTTGCGGTTCGTTAGCTCACGGACTCGTTGTTTAAATGTCTCAAGTGTTTTGGGGTGCAATTGAATACGCCCCGCCTTGAAGGTAAATCCAAGGAATTTACTTTGAGATGTTTTCACAACGCGACTCTTGGCAGTGTTAATAATAAGCTTCAAACGGTTTTGTAAGTAGTTGCTGATGCTGTGGAGTACGCGTTCACCGGCCCGCCGACTTTTCACCAAGATGGTAAAGTCGTCCGCGTAGCGAGCGAATTTGTGTCCACGCCCTTCAAGCTCTTTGTCCAGTGAATCGAGTAGGATATTCGCTAACAAGGGTGACAAAGGACCACCTTGAGGAACACCTTCTCGGCTTTCGATAAAGCACTGCTTATCCATAATGCCAGCGCGTAAGTATCGACTGATCAATTTGAGTAAACGCTTATCCATTACCTTTCGGCTTAGATGCGTCATCAATAAATCATGATCAACTCGGTCAAAGAACTTGGAGAGATCGACATCAACAGCAAAGCGACGTCCTTCCTTGATAATGCTTTGCACTTGTTTAGCCGCTTGTTGCCCATTTCGACCGGGACGGAATCCAAAACTGTTGTCTGAAAACGTTGGGTCAAAAATAGGCGTAAGTACTTGGGCAATCGCTTGCTGAATAACTCGGTCCGCAATGGTCGGGATACCCAGTAAACGAATGCCACCATCGGGTTTGGCAATTTCAACGCGTCGCACCGGCGAAGGACGATACTGTCCTGCTGCCAGTTGCTCCTCGATTAATTGCCAATGACCCTCTCTTGCCCAAGCGGGGAATGCATCAATGGTTAACCCATCAATGCCAGCAGCCCCCTTATTGGCTCGAACGTGTTTCCATGCCGCCTGCAGGTTCGCACGGGTTAACACTTGTTCGAGTGGATCAAAGCTAAAGGCTGGCTGCATGATGGTACGCTGAGTCACGTCGCTACCGGACGGTATTCGTGTTCTCAAGTCTGTCATGGCCCTCCTTTGGTCTAAATGTTCAGGCCTTCACCGTGCCCCAGCCATTACGCTGGGCATTTGGCTACTATGCTGACTTCTGCTTAATCACCGGTGGAGTTACCTCTGCCAGCGCTATCGGGTTTGTATCTGGTTCGCTCCCCAACGGCGATACACTCGCTGGAGCCAAGGCACTTATAAACCAGAGCCTTACTGGTTATTTATCGATCGCTTGTTAAGCAGATCTCCCCAGATAAGAGCATGAACTTTCCCTGCGCAACTGCATCATTTACGGTGGCCGTTAGAACACATGGCTTGGTCGTCTTGTGCCAACTCGCCTCCAGCCTACGCCTCATATGATGTTCTTGTTCATCAGCTCGCAGTTTTGCTTCCGGCTTCCTCTGGACCAACCCTCGCGGGTAAGCCCTTGCCATTCGCTAACAGTTATCGTCTAATCACAACACGGTTTTCGACGGTGTTCTTCCTGTAGAGGACTTTCACCTCATTAGTTCATGCCCATGCTGGGCGTACACAAGGTGCGGCATTCGTCAAAAAACAGCGCTACGCAATTTTGCGACTGCGCAAAGCGTTCTACTTAAGGCCAATTATGGAATATATTACTCTAATTGATAGGCGAATTTTGAAGTGGGCATACCAAAGACCGTTCAAGCGTACGCTTTTTATAAAGGCATTAATTTTTGTGGGAGACGGCCCATTTTGGTTGATAGTGTCGTTAATTTCCGCCCTAATTGGCCAATTTCTCAATGCAATTTCTTTTGAGCAGCTGGCTTATATGTTGATTGTTGGACTTGCTCTTGCAAACATACAATTTGGTCAACTGAAATCACGAATTAATCGGAAACGCCCGTATGCAAACCTGGATTTGCAGGAAGACTTAAAAACAAAAATTGAGAATCGAGATCCTGGTCATGGTTCTAAAGAGCTCGAGAGCTTTCCATCAGGGCATGTTTTATGGACAACCCTATGCGTTAGCCTGATTTGTTTCCAATTTGGTATGGTTGCCATACTATTGTTTGCCTGGATGATACCTGCAATGATGTTTTTACGACCATTCTTAGGTGTTCATTATCCAAGTGATACCTTAGCGGGATTGGTATTAGGAACAATCAATGTAATTATTACAATACTTATAGCGCCTGAACTTTTCGAATTCATAAAAGTTCTGAAAGAATACAGTGGCTATATTTATGGGTATTGGGCATTTATGGGGCTTTTCTTAGCATTAGGATTTAAGTCTTGGTTGAAAAGAGTGTAATCCTCTGCAGATTTTTATGGCAGTTAAAAATGTAGTGGTATCAGAAGTAGAACAATAACAGGCATTCGACGTAAAAATACACGCGCATGCTGTAAGCGTTATACATAAATGACTGATGACGATGATACCAACAGAATTTGATTTAGAGAGCGAAATTGTCGAAGCAACGAGGAAAGCGGTATCTGAGCTTTTCAGCCAGCACCCTGGTCTCTTCTACTATTGCGCATTGATAACTTCAGGAGAAGCACATTCGCCATATTTGGTAGCGTGGTCAGAAGAAGCATTAGCTGAGGCAATCACTGCTGAAGAAAATCCTAATGAGGCGCGAGAGGAGCTAAAGTGGTCATATGCTGACTCACCTTATTGTTTCTTTGGAGAAGAGCACTTTAAGGGCGTCAATGATCTATTTTCAAGACGACCTGATGTAAGTCAGAAGGAATACGAGATTAGATTGCAAGCTATGGAAAGGGCCATTGCTAAACTAGATAAGGAAGGCCTCTTTGGTACCGGTGCCGCTCGTCAACGAATTGTTGTTAATGTTGAAGTTATGCCTCCAGATCTAACAAACACTGAAAGAGCCATACGCTTGAATTCCCCCGAGGCTATTAAAGAATGGCTTAAAGAGGCTGCTGAGTAAATGTATAACAAGAGTAGATTGAGCGATATTTTGTGCTCTTACGTCGCAACCACAAAATACGCCAACTACAGGCGTTAGTTTTTCGATTCAATAAGATAGGGTAGGTCATTTTGATATGGGCGCTGAAAATGCATTAGTAATTTCAAGTGATGATATTTCAAAGAAATCCTATATTGAGTTCTTCGAGACTTATGGGTGCCAATGGTATTCTGGCCATAAAGATGAAGCTATAATCCTTGATGAGCATACACAAGTAGGTGTTTGTCTTATGGATAGCAGCTATAGCGAGATGTTTGATAAGGGGGACCAAAGTGAATTTGAGGTTGCTCTTGGAGCCAAGCCAAAGTCGTATTTTGAAGTAAATCGTACTAAGGCAGATGACCCAGATGATTTATACTTAGTAGTAGCCAGAGAAATGGCAAAAAAGTGGCGTGTAGCAGTATATGATATCCAAGAGAAAATGATCCCATACGATGCTCTCGTGTAATACAAAACTAACAAGCGACGTCACAAAGTACGTTGCAACGATAGCTCCGTCTTGTGCGTCGAGCGTTAGATAGGCTGAGGGAGATATGAACGTAAGATTCTGGACTACTAAGGACTCGGCTTATCTCGGTGGAACATTCTTCGCGTCTTTAACGGCATTCGCGATTAAGTGGCTTAATGGGAGCGACGATCAGGTGATGTGGGGAGCTATGGCTATCGCGATTGGTATATACTTTCTGTTTAATTTTTATAGCTTTGTGTTAAAGATAGATGCAAAAACTATTAAGCTGAAAAGTGGAGTTTTAAGTAAGAAAGAATCGTTCGAGTTATCAAAGATTGAGGAAGTTGAACCTTATAGTTTGAACGGAGAGGTTATAGGCGTGCAAATAAAGATGAAAAACCAGCAGACTCATACCATCGTCTTAAGAAAGAATGCGGGAAAAAGCTATAGTATGATAAAGGACGTAGTAAGCTAATCTAACTAGAACAGCCAGAGTGGCGCCAAAAAACAACGCACCTGCTGCAAGCGTTCTAATGTCCGCTTTTTCGAAGTTTGCCTGTTTTCTTCCATACCTAATTTTGACTCCTTTGTGACAAAAAGCACCTCTGATGCTGACATCCCAATCGGCCGCTTTATAACACTGCTGACTTTCCCGGTACTAGGTGCTGGACCAAAGCTTAATGACATGCTCTTCAGTTATAAAATGCCGGGTCATTACCGATACGAGCCGTGATTATGTGAAGAGATCCACTGTTGAGGTGTTTTTCCAAACCATCCCTTAAATGCTCGATGGAATGCACTAGGCTCAGAGTAACCCAATAACAGGGTTATCGTTTCTATGTCCATCTTCTCGAATACGAGCATTTTGACGGCTTGTTCTTTTAGCACCTCTTCCTTTAGTAGTCGAAAGGACGTGCCCTGTTCAGATAAGTGGCGCTGCAAGGATCGCGGTTGGACACCAATTTTTTCGTCAATATCGTTGAGAGTTGCTACTCTGTACCCTAACTGGCCAATCAGATCTTTAACCGTATCAATTAACGTCTGTCCTTCATTGTTGGCGCGCAAAAGATCTTCAGCATAAGATCTGTTTATTTCGTATAGATTAGGGTCACGGCCACTCAGCTTTTCTTTGAGGTGCACGCAAGAAAAACGGATTATGAAGTTTGTAGCTCCAGGAGTAACGTCACAATTAAAGTGTTTTGCTAAGGTTTTAGTTTGTACTTTGTTCGGTACTTGAAGGCTAATGGGCGATACGGTGTTGTTTGAAATTGCTTGAATAATGCCGATGGTACCTGTGACAACGGCAAGAACCTGCTGAGGATTTACCGGCACGATATTGTAAACGGGTACATATTCATAATCTAAATAAGTTTCCCTAGATTCAGCGTCTTGTGTGTAAGTGATTTTATAGCTTCCGCTATCGCTAACGAGTTTCTGATAACGGATAATATTATTAAGCGCCTCCAGAACGGTTGCGCTGTGCCAAAGTACAGGAGCAAGAACGCCAATTACCCGGTAATCTTGTCCTAGTCCCAGAGTGTAGCCGAGTAGGGGGTCTTTGGATATCTGAGTGGCTCGATGCCAAAGTTGGCGAGCAGTACTTAGCTCAACTCTCTGATCTTCTCGATATTGGCATTGCTCAAATCCAGGCAAGTCCTTAACGATCTCATTAATGTCTAACCCGAGTGCTGAAAACCCTCTGAGTAAGCCATTAACCCACGTACTACTGATGTATAAGTGTTTCATTTGAGCCTTTATGCTGACATATTGGGTGCTATTGACGTATCACGTCTAAAATATCTTAATATCATGTCGTAAGTTGTCATTCTTCTGTATGTTTTGTCAATGACCCTAACCCTTTTTTCTGCGATGCTAGTTATCAATGGCTGTGGGTTTATGAGATAGATTTATGAGGTGTGTTAATGGGCGAATATAATATTAATGGGTTAGCGATCCCAATGTTCCTGGTGTTTATGGTTGTTGAGTACGTATTTCTTAGACTAACAGGACGCAGCCTTCACCGATATAATGATAACGTTACAAGCTTAAGCATGGGGCTTTGTTTGCTTGTTTCTGATGCATTACTTAAAGCCTATACCTTTGCTGTGTTTATTTATATTTGGGAAAATCATCGGTTGATGGAATTCGGGAGCAGTGAACCGGTTACATGGATTGTGTTTTTCATTGGTCTTGATTTTTGTTATTACTGGTTTCATCGCCTCGCACATGAAATTAATTTTCTTTGGGGAGCCCATGTGGGGCACCATCAAAGCGAAGAATATAACCTTACAACGGCACTGCGACAAAGTGCGTTTCAGTATGCATTTTCTTGGGTGTTTTATTTGCCACTGGCATTTTTTGGGTGTCCACCAGAAGTGTTTTTACTTCAGTTTGTTGTCTTAAAGCTTTACCAATTTTGGTTACATACACAGATTGTGAATAAGATTCCTTTGTTAGAAGGTGTTTTTTCTACACCCTCAAGTCATCGTGTTCATCATGCCAAAAATCCTATTTATATCGATTGCAATTATGGTGGAACATTAGTTATCTGGGATCGTATGTTTGGTACGTGGCAACCAGAATTGGAAACCGAACAATGTCATTATGGTACTACTCGTGCACTTGATACGTTGGATCCTATTAAAGCTAACCTACAACACTGGAGTATGCTTGCGAAAGACAGCGTAGCTACCGCTAACTGGCAAGATAAGGTTAAACTTTGGTTTAAACCAACAGGGTGGCGGCCTAAAGATTGCCAGCATCAGCGTTCAGAATTATATATAGAACTACAAAAAACCGGGTGTGAATATCGAGAAAAGTTTGATCCTCAAACGTCGTTAAAGGTTAAGATTTACGTCGGGTTGTCGATGTTGACTATCTTTGTTGTTGCCACTATGTTTCTGTTTTTATCACCTTCATTGTCTTCATTGTATTTGGTGATCGGTGTTTTTGTTATCGTTGGAGGTGTTATAACCGCAAACCAATTCTTGGAGAATTATTTTCGTAATTGGTTTGTTGAATTGGTTCGTGTGCCATTAATGGTTTGGTTTCTGGGTGCTTTGTGGTTAACACCGTCGTCAACTACGATTGTGAATAGCATTTTGGTGGAGACGTCATCTACTGAAGCCCTAAATTACGCAAGCTCACCTGAACTCTGGCCTGAGTGGCACCCTCAATCGTCTAAGGTATATGCCTCGTCTCGGGCACCGTTAATTAAGGGGGAGCGATTTGAGGAAGATATAGCAACACCTATGGGAAAGAATCATTTGCTTTGGATTGTACAAGAAAGCCTAGAGGGGGATGTGTGGATTGCTCATGCAAGCAATCAAAATAATGGGGCAAACATACAATTGGAATATCGTGTTAAAGGGCAAGGCGAGAACACGATATTTGAACGGACATTACATTACCAGTTGCCCAATTTTGCTTTCTTGGTCTTTAACAGTTTTTATTATAAAAAACAGGTGGAAATTAAGTCGGAGAATGCGATGCTTAGATTAAAGCGAGCGATAGAAAGTAGCTAAAATAAAGCCAGACTGTTTTTTAAATTGCACTGACGCGATGATAGTCTTTATCTTTGAATTGTCTCATTTGTATTGAGTATTGAGTGGCAAAACCTGGGAACATTGTTGCATTGAATCCGTCCTCTGTGAGATACCAACTTTTGCATCCCGAGTTCCAATTGGTTTTGCTTAGCCGTTTTTGTATTTTAATGTTGTATTTTTCTTGGGCTTTTGCCTGTACATCTAATTGGGCTAGATCTTCATTTAAAATTCGTTGAATGCCTTGTACGGCATAATTTAATTGTGATTCTACGTAGACCAGTGCGGAGTTATGCCCTGGTCCAGAATTCGGACCAAAGGTCAAAAATAGATTTGGATAACCTGATACATTAATGCTTTTGTAAGCTTGAGCTCCTCTTTTCCAATCTTCTCCTAAATCTCGACCTCCTACTCCTTTTACTGAAAAGGGGGCGGTTTGGGTACCTATATCAAAACCAGTAGCAAAAACAATGCAGTCGAATTGATGCTCTATGCCTTCGGCACAGCGTATACCTTTTTCAGACATTCTTGCAATTGGCCACGTGATTAGTTTGCAGTTAGGTTGTTGTAAGGCGGGATAATAATTGTTGCTCATCAATACCCGTTTACAGCCTATGCGAAAGTTAGGGGTTAATTGGCGTTGCATCCAATCGTCTTTAACTTGATGTTGTAGATGCTTTAATGCGACCCGCTGCATTGCAGATGTTAACGGAGAATTCCAGATCAGACCTAATGCGCCGACTTCATGGAGTGCGAAAATAGCTTGTCGAGAGAGCTTTTGAGCGCTGGGCAATTCACGAAACAACGAGCTAATCCATTGAGGTGTTTCTGCGTCCAATCTTGGTAGTACCCACGCTGGAGTACGCTGAAAAACCGTTAAGTGTTTTACTTTTTTGACGAGTTTTGGAATGATTTGTATTGCACTGGCTCCGGTTCCTACTAGAGCAACTTTTTTGCCAGAAAAATTAAAGTTATGATCCCAGCGAGCGCTGTGTATCTTGTGTCCTTTGTATTCCTTCAAATTGGGTATGTTAGGAAAGCTACAGTTTGCTAAAGGGCCAGAGGCAATGACTATGGAGCGAGCCTTTAAGGCTTTTCTTTTGTCGGTTTTGATTGTCCAGAATCCTGCCTTTTCATCAAATGTGATGTTGCTGACGTTTGTATTAAAACGAATATAGCGCTGTAATTCAAAGTCGCTCACGAGTGATTTAATATATTCAAGAATCTCATGGCTGTTGGAATAAGCTCGCGACCAATTGGGGTTGGGTGCGAAGGAAAAAGAATAAAGATGTGATGGGATGTCACAAGCGGCCCCCGGGTATTGATTGTCGCGCCAGCATCCACCCACTTCCTTGTCACGTTCAAGAATCGCAATATTGTTAATGTTGGCCTGTTGTAGTTGAATAGCCATACCCAAGCCAGAAAATCCTGCGCCGATAATGATGACATCTAGCGTCTGATTGATCCGGTTATTGATTGTTAAATCGTTCATATTGAGTTCCAGAGTTAAGCAATTGGTCTGTGAGTAAGTTCCGCGACCCAAGTGGGCGGTGAGGGGAGGAGTCGACGAGGAATTTTATTGCTTAATGCAACGAGCATATCGACAGGTACGTGGTAAAAATGATTGCTACGATCTACCATAATGGTTCCGTGATATTGAATGACTTGGAACCACGGATTTCGTCTACCTTGATCTGTGCGACCGCCGATTTCCTTAAACTTAGCTATGGATTTATAAAGTTTTTCTTCCTGCATTCCCATGGCTATGAGGTTGTCGCGCATACTATTGAGTAGAGGGAAATAGACTAGAGCCCCCGCTATCAAACGAGGGTCAAATAGGTGACCAAGCATTTGAATGAATGCAATGTAGTGAGGTCCCTTACCTTGCATTTCCATCACAGTGAAACCTACGCCAAGATGACGGGATTCATCGTCGTTGATTTTTGCAAAAATCTCGTGACAAAGAGGGTCGTCAACGGTTTCTAATAGGTACTTACATAACGCGCCATCTAAGGCGACTTCCAGCATTGGAATAAGGGTAGCGAGAAGATTGAACGGGGTGTCGTCGGCGTAACGTTCTAACCATTCGATTACTAAACGTAAGTTTGCACTTGGTACAGGGGGTTCGTTTTTGTCTAGCATTCCCCAACGTTTCATCAGTGCCATCTCTGCATTGGCATGGCGTTGTTCTTCTGCGTGGAAATAGGTATAGATTTCTCGCAAGTTATCGGTAGGAGCACTTTTTGCGAGCGCCGCAAAACCGCGCGCCCCTACATGTTCAATCCACATCAGGTCTGCCATAAACGTTTTAAGTTTGGGCCACTGTTCAGTTGTTATTTTTTCTGCACCAGGGGATCCCCAATCAAAATCTACCAGTGCCCATTGGGTGTTTTTTATCTTCTGGCGCATTTTTTCGAGATCAATAGATGCCATTGTTATTACCTCTCGGTTAGTGATCAGTGTTTTGTTGCCATACGATTGAGTAAGCCCGCACCATGGACATAGAGCGAGGGCAATAAACGTTTGACACGCCAAATAAATCGGCCATAACAATATCCTTTTAACGCTATTGATTATTTGCCCTGCTCTTACTAAATTATATGAACTATTGTTCACATTCAATTCGGATACTTATGCGACGAAAACCGAAACAAATACGAGCAAAAAGGATGGTGGATGACATTATCCAGGCGGGGTTGCAATGTGTGGCAAAAAATGGTCTTGAAGGGACTACAACCCGCCATATTGCTGACGAAGCAGGTGTTAGTGTGGGTACGCTATATCAGTATTTTGATGATAAAGAAGCGATCTATCAGGCGATGATAGAGAAGGCGAGGGATGAGATCGTACAAAGCTTATTGGCAGTTACGCCTCAGATTGTTCAGATAGATTTCAGAAGTGGGGTACTTGCCATACTGCATGAATTCAGCCATTTCCTTGAAAAAGACAAAGGCCGATATTTGAAAGTGTTTCAATACGTTGGTCACTTTGAAATATTGGAGCATATAAGGGTGATTGAAACGCAATTGGTGCAAATGGCGTCGCTTTACATCATGAGGCACCCAGATGAAATTGCGCCAGAGAGAATGCAAGTCATGATTTATATCATTATGAATAGTGGGATTTCCACACTCATTCGATATTTATCTGATCCTGCACCTCAATTTAGTAGGGAAGCGTTGATGGAGGGGCTGGCAGACATGGCTGCTGCGTGTATAAAAGGCGATGCTTAGTTTACTTTTTCCCGTAATAGCTAATTGTCGGACTGTCACCTTCGGGAATGGAAAAGTAGCCAAGGCCCTCCGAATCCCACGCTACCGCTTCTCCCTGTTTCTCGACTGAGTACGGGGCGCTCATTGGCTCTTGCGCTAATAATTCAATCAAACTCTGCCCATCTTCACGCTTCCAGTACAGCATTTGTAAATAGGTTTTAACGATTACCTCATAACCGTTGGGAGATACATCTGCAGCAACGATATTATCTCGAACGCTGCCAAGTGGTGGGGTAGGTAATACCAATAATTTTTCAGCAACGCCAACTATACCCGGCTGGATGTTTTCAGGTACTTGATAAAGCACCTGGCGTGTTTCTCTTTTGGATAGTACGTAAAGCGTATTTGACCAAGGATCAAGGAGTAACGCTTCTGCATCTCTTGGTTGGTCGGGGTAGGTAAATGTCGTGCTTGATATGACATTAGCAGGGATTACTCCATCAATTGCTGTGACCCAGGGGTCAGTGACTCTGTGTATTGTCACAGACTCGCGAGTGCCTGGGTTATCCCCGATATCTCCTATGTAGATAACTTCTTCCCCTGTGGTAGGGTCTTCTCCTATTGTTATATCTTCCCAATCAAACGCGCTAATGCCTTCTAGCTGAAACACACCGAGGTGGGCACCGGTTGCATCTAGTGCAAATAGGCGAGCCGTATCTCCAGAATCGTTATGCATCCAAAGTAGCCCTGGGTGTGCTCGGCTGGCGACAGCGCCCGATATTTCCGTTGCCTCGGTGAACGCTACTTGGCCGGTGATTTCACGTGTATTGAATAGGTCAGTTTTTTGATAACAACCAATGAGTAAGGCTATGGTGAGCCCGATACAGAGTGATTTGATGGTTAAGGCCTTACTTATTGCTCTTCTTCTTGTGTTGGTCTGGCGTTTTTGCACGATTATTCCCTTAAATCGACTGGTTTTTTATATGGGGCAAGCCTATCACGTGGTCGCATATCTTTACAAAACCCAGGCTGGGCTGATTGTGTTTTTTGCAGTAAACTCTTTGGCTGTCATTTGTTTATTTTTTGGACATTGCTTGTTCAAGTTCTCATAACGGCATAATATAAAAAACCACATAAATACAAGCGCTTATGCTCGTATTAAAATAATAAGAATACACGACAAAGAGCACAATCTTCGATGCATTTACGCCAATTCTTCGTAGCCACCCCTCAATATTGCCCTTTCAATGATTTTTCAACTCTTGATATAACATCCTGTGCCCCTTTGTGGGTGTTTTGAATGGTAGTTTTGTTGTCTTAACTTATTGAATTATCAGAGAATTACGCTAGATTTGATAAAGCACTAAAATTGCACCGAAGCCAGTTGGCTAATAAAAAGTAGGAAAGTAAATAGATGAACATTGTCGATTTTTTATCTGAGTTACGACAACTTGATATCCAGATTTCACTGAATGGTGACAAACTCAAAATTAAGGCCCCTCAAGGAGCGTTAACGAAAGAGATCAAAATTCAGTTAAAAGATCGAAAACAGGACATTATTGATTTCTTTTCTGGTGCTAAAAAGCAGGATGAATCTAAGAAAATTGTTCGAGTAGATAATCCACAGGAAATACCCCTATCTTTTGGCCAACAGCGTCTATGGTTTTTCGAAGAGGCTAACCCAGGAACGGTTGCCAACAATATGTCGGCTGGCATTCGATTAAAAGGGCCGCTTAACACCGATATCATCCAAGATGTCTTTGAAGCGCTCGTTCAACGCCATGAATCGTTGCGAACGACCTTTTATGTGAATGAGGAAGGTGTTCCGTTTCAACAGGTGAGTGAAACTATCGGGTTTAGTACCGATTTTTTAACCGTTGAAGGGAATGCTGCCTATCAGGAGCAAAAAACTGAAACGTTACTTGCGCAAGAGGTTAAGCAGTCTTTTGATTTGAATAATGGCCCTTTATTGCGGGCAAAACTGATCGCGCTGCCTGAACTCGCGGCGAATGACTGCCATGAACATGTTCTGATTATTGGTATGCATCACATTATTTCAGATGGCTTATCCGTTGCAATTTTGATGCGAGAAATCGCTATGTTGTATTGGGCATTTAACAGCAATATGGCATCACCATTACCGCCGTTGGAAATCCAGTATCCTGACTTTTCTATTTGGCAGAGGCAATATTTAGAAGGTGAAGGGTTAGAAAAGCAACTGGGCTATTGGGAGAGAAAGCTTTCCAATGCACCCATGTTATCAACTTTTCCAAGTGATATGACACGTCCTCCGGTGCAAACGTCAAATGGCGCAACCCACCGCGTTGAATTTCCAGAAGGTTTTGGTCGCCGCTTATCAGATTTTGCAAATCAGCAAGGTGTTACGCCGTTTATTCTATTACTCTCTGCATGGAAAATGTTGTTATCTCGATATAGCCAGCAAGATGATTTATGCGTGGGTATACCAACCTCTGGGCGAGGGCAGCCGGTGTTGGAACCGGTTATCGGATTCTTTGTGAATAGCATGGTGATGAGAACCGATATTTCTGAAAATCCAACGGTTGCTGATGTTTTAGAGCGTGTTAAACAAACGGTTTTGGATGGTTTAGATAATGATGATATTCCCATCGAGATGGCGGTGGAGCGTTTAAAGTTAAGCCGGAACCCCTCCTATACACCGCTTGTGCAAGTTGCTTTCCAGTTAATGGCAGACACACGATCGCAAGCAGATAACACGGCGGCACCTGCACAGGCAGGAGACGTGACAGTAGAAGCCTTAAAGAAAGAGTCGGTGAGTGCCAAGTTCGATATCACCTTATCAATGACTCATAGTGATCAGTTAGTTAGAGGAGATTTGGAATACAATACGGATCTTTATAAACCCGATACGATTAAACGAATTTCAGAACAATTTAAACAGTTAGCTGAATATTTGTTAGTGGGTAATTTGTCGATACCGCTAAATACGTTGTCTTTGGTTAGCGACGATACGCTTGCTGAGGAAGTGTTAGGGGATGACGTTGAAAGCTATCAAAGTGTGTTGCCCTTAACCGCAATGCAATCTGATATGTTTATGGACAATCTTGTAAACCCGGCATCATTCCAAAGCAGCCATGGTTGGCAGATTCATATTCGTCGCCCGTTAGATGTTGCGTTATGGCAATCGTGCTTGCAGGCGCTATCGGATCATAGTGCTATTCTACGGGCTAAATTTGTGGCGACGGAAGCGCCTTATTTAGACATGGGTTATTTGGCTATTGCCAAAGAAAAGAATATCCACTGGGAATTTATTGACCATTCCGATAATGCTGTTTCTGAAGAAGAACTCAATGAGTGGATTACGAAGACAATTTATCGTCCTTATGATATTCAGAATGATGAACTCATTAGTTACTATCTTGTTAAATTAAAAGACGATCATTTTGTTGCGATTACTGCAGTGCACCATGCTATTTTGGATGGCGCTGGACTTAACAGTTTATGGGTACAGACTACTGATCGCTATACCGCGATAAAAAATGGTGAAGAATATCAGTTTACGGATGATAATGTTGCTGATTTTGTGGCAGAAAATCGCGAGAGTTTTGATACTCAAGAGCATCGCTCGTTCTGGCGGGAGCAGTTAGCGAGTGTAGAACCATTGGATTACACGGTACCTGCACCAATTCCTGAGCCAGAGCATTTTGTTACTCGGGAATCCTATTTAGACGCTGATCACTGGGCTGCTGTAAAAAAATATTGCCGAAAACAGCGTATTACGCCAGCGTTATATTTTAAATGTTTGTTTGGTTTGGTGATCGATAATTATTGCCGACCTGATGAAGACTTTTCAATTCAGGAGACGATGGGGGGGCGCACTTCAGTAACAGCTAATACCTTAGGTTGTTGTATTCAAGAAATTCCGTTTGTTTTTAAACGAGACGTATTACATTCTAATAAAACTTTTGCAGATGTACTTGTAAGTGCCAGGGCCTATCAAAAAGGGATAAAGAACCATCGAAAGATATCCATTGGTGTACAAGCAGATATATCACCAAAGGGCCGTGTTGGTTTTATGTATAATTTTTACCAATTTTTGGCACATACGGAATTTCTAGGGCAGACGTTTAACCCTGAAGGTACACCGAGTGACCCAGCAAACAACGTACAGTTTGTGGTGACGGAAGTTGCAGGAGATCTAAAGCTTAATTTGTTTTTCCATCAGCATTTGTTTTCTGACTTTGCGATGCTGCAGCGAATTGCTTCGTTAAGTGAGCAGGTTGTTGGTGCACAGGTTGAGCAACTTAATGATTTGCAGTACGTTACCGATCGGGCCGAACAAACCCTGTTACTTGCAACATGGAATGATACTAAAAAGCCATTTGACTTGAGTTTATGTTTGCATCAACGATTCGAACAGCAGGTTTTATTAACGCCAGATAAAATTGCTGCTGTTGACGATAACATTACGTTAACCTACCAACAGTTAAATCAGAAAACGAATCAACTAGCCAATTACCTTGTTGAACAAGGGGTGGTCCGAAATGATCTGGTCGGACTTTGTGCTGATCGTTCAGTAGAGTTTTTAGTGGGTATTCTCGGTATTCTTAAAGCGGGCGGTGCTTATGTGCCGATGGATCCTAAGTATCCACAAGACCGTCTTACTTACATGCAAGAGAATTCAGCAGTGACGGTTTTATTAAGTCAGAAACACTTAGCTGAAAAAGTGGTTGCTGCAAAAACGGCTGAAGTGTTTTATTTGGACGCTGATTGGCATTCGATTGAGCAATATAGTACTGAAAATTTAACGGTTGCTGTCACGCCAACTGATCGAGCGTATATGATCTATACGTCGGGATCCACCGGGTTACCAAAAGGGGCGATTATTCGCCATGATGGTGCAGTTAACCATATTGAAGCCGAGCGTGTTGATTTAGCGTTTCCTGAGGCCTTTAGTTTTTTACAAACAGCACCATCATCATCTGACATTTCAGTTTGGCAATTTTTAGGCCCCCTCATCTGTGGTGGTAAAACGGTTGTTCTGGATGATGTGACGAATGCTAAGAAGTTGTTTGACCTGGTTAAGCAACATGAATTGGATGTAGTCGAATTAGTACCGGTAGCGTTGCAGTTACTCATGGACCATGTAAGAGGGCTTCCTGAGACAGAGAGATGTTTGCCTCTGTTACGCTGGATGATGGCCACTGGGGAAGCAGTGTCAGTTGATTTGGTGAATGATTGGTTAGCGCTTTATCCAAATATTCCTGTCGTTAATGCTTATGGTCCGACTGAAGCTGCTGATGATGTTATTCAGTGTAATATCAAAGTACCGATCGAGGCTGGTCAACGTTCGGTTCCTATCGGTAAGCCACTTGCAAACTTAAATGTTTTTGTGGTGGATGATCAATTACGTCTTGTGCCTGCCGGTATTCCTGGAGAGATTTGTATTTCGGGGATCGGTGTTGGGGAAGGTTATTGGAAAAATCCAGAGAAAACCCAAGAAGCATTTGTTGTTAATCCTTTTGAGGGGATGCATAGCGAGGCTGTTGGTTCTACTCACACAACTGGACCTCACACAACAATGTACCGTACCGGAGACCTAGGTCGCTGGCTTGCGGATGGTTCTATTGAGTATCTTGATCGTGTCGATAACCAAGTGAAAATTCGTGGTTTCCGTATTGAGTTGGGTGAAGTGGAAGCAGCTGTAGCGGGCGCGCAAGGTGTACGTGAAGGTGCGGTTATTGTAAAGCACGATATGCCAGGTGGTGCTGCACTCGTTGCATTTGTTATTGCTGCTGATAAAAACGATTTTTCAATAGCGAGCGTGCGAGCGGAATTAAGAGGGAAACTGCCAGATTTCATGGTGCCTGCAGCGATTGAGTTGTTGGATCAATTACCAACAACTCCAGCGGGTAAGGTTGATAAAAAGGCCTTAGAGAAACGTGTTATATCCGTTACTGACGAAGGTGAATATTGCCCACCAGAAAGTATAGAAGAAGAAAAGATTGCGCAAATTTGGCAGGAAGTCATGGGGCGTGAAAAAATCAGTGTGCAATCCAACTTTTTTGATTTGGGTGGCCACTCATTATTAGCAACCAAAATAGTTTCTCGCGCGTCTCAAGTCTTCGAGGTGCACCTGACGGTTCGCGCGTTGTTTGAGTTTCCAACAGTACAAGAGCTTGCTGCTAATATTGTTGGATTACTTGCAGGCGGAGAGAAAAAGGACGTTATTACGACACTCTCTCGAGATGCTATTGCTAACAAAGAGATTCGGGTGTCACTGTCTTTTGCTCAACAGCGACTTTGGCTGTTGGATAAGATCGATGAAGGGTCTACGGCTTACAATGTTCCCATGGCGATGCGTATTAAGGGCGGTTTAGATATTGTAAAGCTTGAGTCGATACTAATGATGCTGATGCAGCGCCACGAAGGTCTTCGGACGGTATTTAGAGAGGATGAGGGGGGTGCTTATCAATGGGTGATGGATGTCGATGACTTCTCTTTAGCCCGGTTAGCCGTTAGTAGCGAAGGTGCTATTCGTAATGCAGTTGCCAATGAGATTCTACAACCTTTCGATTTAGAAGACGGACCACTTATTCGTGCAAGTTTGATTTCTGTTGGGGATAATGAAGCGAATGATTATGTATTGGTTATTGTTGCTCACCATATAGTAACCGATGGTTGGTCAATGAATATCTTAGGCCAAGAATTAGCAACGCTTTATGTTGCGTCAAGCATGGGGCTAGATAATCCATTTGACGAACCTCAACTTCAATACATTGACTATTCCCAGTGGCAACGGAACCGCTTAGATGGTGAAGTTTTTGACAAGCATTTGTCCTATTGGAAAAATACACTAGAAGAATTACCAAACCTCAATTTACCAACGGATTTCCAACGGCCTTCTGTGCAAACATATGCCGGGGCATCAGTGACGTTTGAATTGCCGCAAGGTGTGCGTGATAAATTAGAATCCATCGCCCATAGTAATGGGGGTACGTTATTTAATGCTTTGATGGCAGCATTTGGCGTGTTATTAAGCCGCTATACAGGGCAGGATGACTTTGCCGTTGGTACACCGGTAGCAGGTCGAGATCATCCAGATTTAGAAAAAATTGTGGGCTTTTTTGTTAATACCCTTGTTGTTCGTTTGCGCCTCGAATCGGTTGACCGCTTTGATTACTTGGTTAAAGCCGTTAATGAATCGTTTGTCAGTGGGTATGAGCATCAAGAAATTCCATTTGAGCAAATTGTTGATGCGGTTGATCCAGCACGAGATATGAGTCGTTCGCCTCTGTTTCAAACGATGTTGGTATACCAAAATATGGATATTGATCAGCAGCAAATGGCGAAAAATGCGACACAAGCGGGTGACATTAGCCTGCATCCGGTTACTTATGATGTTGAGACTGCTAAGTTTGATTTGACACTGTTTGTATCAGAAGCAACGGAAGGTTTGTCGGGATCACTGCAATATAATACCGATCTGTTTGAGCGTAAAACCGTTGTAGGGCTCGCGCATCACTTTGTTAGCCTATGCCAACGTTTAGTCAATTCCCCGGATGCGTTGCTTGCTGATATCAATATGTTGGATGAGTCAGAAATTGATGTGCAGCTACATCAGTGGAATGAAACTCAGGTCGATTACGATAAGACATTAACGGTTCATCAATGGATTGCCGCTCAAACAGAAAAAACACCCAATAATATTGCAGTTGAATTTGGTGATGAGCAACAAACGTATCAAGAATTGGATCAAGCCAGTAATCAGATTGCCCGGCATCTAATAACATTGGGTGTTGAGCCCGGTGACTGTGTTGGTTTTTGCTTTGATCGATCTTTACATATCATGACAAGTATTTTGGGAGTATTAAAAGCAGGGGCTACCTATGTTCCTCTGGATGCTAGTTATCCTGAAGGTCGTATTCGTTATATCATTGAAGATGCCAGTATTCGATGGGTGTTAACGCGAGCCAGCCTTCAAGGTTCTTTGCCACAAGGTGATTGGCTTTACGTTGATGTAGAAAAGGAACTGAATCAAAGCCAGAACGAGGGCCAGAACCAGAACCAGAACGAAAACAAAGCCCCCATTCTGATCAGCCCTGATGCCGAACGGTTGTTATATCTGATTTATACCTCCGGTTCTACGGGGCGGCCAAAGGGAACCGGCGCTTACCACCGTTCTGAAGTGAATTTGTTAGCGTGGTATACACGAGAATTCTCACTTACTGGTGACGATAACCTAATGTTGATGAGTGCATTAGGCTTTGATTTGACACAAAAGAACCTATTTGCGCCTTTGGTTTCTGGAGCCACGTTAGTTATCCCTAGCGTGCAAGAATACGATCCTGAAATATTGGCGTCATTGATCGAAAAACATAATGTTAGTTGGATAAACTGCGCACCTTCTGCATTTTATGGGTTACAGGACGATCCAGAGTCTTGGTCAAAAATACAATCTCTACGTCATGTGTTTCTTGGTGGTGAGTCCATTAATTTGCCGAGAATAGAGCGCTGGTTAAGAGAAGCGGATTGTGAACTGATTAACAGTTATGGACCAACTGAATGTACGGATATTGCGGCCTGGCATTGTGTGAACATTGAATCAGATTTGACCGGTGCAACGTTACCTATCGGCCGCCCTAATGACAATGTACAACTTTATGTGTTGGGGGGTAATAACGAGTTGTTGCCCATTGGCGCGATAGGGGAGTTATGTATTGGTGGAGATTCCGTTGGCCCCGGTTATCTAAATAATACTGAATTAACCGATGAAGTCTTTATTTCTCACCCGTTTAGCGGAAGCAGCAGTAAAATTTATCGTACCGGTGATTTGGCCCGTTATCGTCGTGATGGCAAGGTGGAATATCTTGGTAGACGAGATCATCAAATTAAATTGCGCGGTTTCCGGATTGAAGTGGGAGAGATTCAATCGGTAATTAACGAGCAGCCATCTGTTGTAGATAGTCTCGTGGCAATACACTCGTCAAATGCCGGAGAGCAGTTGGTGGCGTGGGTCGCGGTTAATGGTGTTGAAACGCTTAATGAACAACAACAAGAGAGTATTCAAGCGACACTTAAACTATCAGTGGAAAATTTATTGCCGATACATATGGTTCCTGCGGCTTGGGTATTGGTTTCCAGTTTCCCGCTTACTCCTAATGGTAAGGTTGATCGTAAAGCACTACCGCTGCCACTGTTTGCCTCCTCTGAAGAGGTTGTCTCAGCAAGGAATGATCAAGAAGCTCGCTTGGTCTTGTTGTGGCAGGAAGTGCTTGCGTTACCAGAAGTCGGTGTCACACAAAATTTCTTCGAGTTGGGTGGGCACTCATTGCTTGCAACAAAAGTGATTGCACGAGTAGCCAAAGAATTACACATTAAGATGAGCGTCCGGTCGCTTTTTGAAAATCCAACTATCGAACAGTTTGCGGTAAAATTGTCGGATGCTTCTAGTGTAATCGAGAACCCATTAACGGTTGCTAATCGTGACCAAAGAATCCCCTTATCCTTTGCACAACAACGATTGTGGCTGTTAGATAAAATTGAACCTGGCTCGGTTGCTTATAACATGCCACTCGCCATTCGTATTCAAGGCGGGTTTAATCTTGATGCACTAAGAGCAGCTTATCGCGACCTTGTTGCACGACATGAATCTTTGCGCACCGTGTTTAAAGAAGACGAAGAGGGCGCGTATCAAGCGTTTTTATCTGCCGATGTGTTTGAGATTGTAGAGTCTGACATTTCGCTAGGACTAGTTGGATCGGGTGCTGACGACCAGGGTGTTCTAATTCAGGAAGCGTTATCGCAAGAAATTGTCCGACTCGTTGCGATAGAAATCATGAAGCCGTTTAATTTGACTTACGGCCCATTGACGCGAGCAAGTGTATTACATATTGCACCCAATGATGTGGTGTTAACCATTGTTGTACACCATATCGTTACCGATGGTTGGTCAATGAATATTCTTGGCCAAGAACTTGTGGCAATGTATTTACGTCATGCGGGAGAAATAGCCCCTGCATTAAGGCCATTAACCTACCAATATGCAGATTTTGCAAATTGGCAAAGAGAGACTCTTACCGACTCTGTGCTGTTCGATAAATTGGCTTACTGGAATGCCCAGCTAAGTGATGTTGAACCGTTGAGCCTGCCAACAGATAAAGTACGCCCATCAATTCAGACATACGCTGGTGCGAGTATTCCATTCACGGTTACAAAAAGCGTTAAGACCGGGTTAGAAAGGGTTGCTAAAACAGAAGGTGGCACATTATTTAACAGTTTGTTAGCGGCATATTCTATTGTTCTACACCGGTATAGTGGACAGCATGACTTCTGTATTGGTACTCCAGTGGCTGGCCGTGAAAATGCCGATTTTGAAAAGATAGTCGGGTTTTTTGTGAATACGTTGGCGTTACGAGTGAATGTTAATCCTGAACTTTCTTTTAGTGAGTTAGTTCAGCAGGTTAAACAAACAGCGTTGTTGGGCTATGAACATCAAGACGTACCTTTTGAACAGATTGTACAAGAGGTAGACCCTAGTCGTGATATGAGTCGTTCTCCGTTATTTCAGGTAATGCTGAGTTACCAGAATATGCCCGTTGAGTCTGGAGGAGCGAGTTCAAATCAGGAAATGTCCATTGAGTCCATAGAGTTCTCGGTAGAAACAGCCAAGTATGAAATGACGTTAAATTTTAATGAGCCAGCAGCGGGTTCAGTTGACGGGTTACAAGCATCGTTGCAGTACAACACTGATTTATTCTCTGAAGTTACTGCAGAGCAATTTGTAAAACATTTCCTTCAGCTATGTGATGCGATTGTGGCAGATAGTGTTATATCAAAAGAGGACGCTATATCACAAGAGGTAGTGCCAAACCCCATATACACCATCGATTTGCTGAATGAAGAAGAAAAACAGCGACAGTTGGTTACATGGAACGAAACCCACGTTAACTATCAGAAAAACATCACGATTGATTCTTTGTTTTTGCAGCAGGTCGAGAAAACACCGAATGCCGTGGCGGTTGTGTGTGGTGAGAGTAGTCTTAGCTATGCCGAATTAAGTGGTCGAGCAAATCAATTAGCGCGGTACCTAGAGTCTCAACATGTGGTGGCGGGTGATGTTGTTGGTTTATGTTATGACAGAGCTTTGGAACTGCCTGAGTGTATCCTGGGTATTTTATTAGCAGGGGCGACGTATGTTCCGCTTGATGCGAGTTATCCCGCCGAACGGTTAGCTTATATTATGGATAATGCGGGAATCACTACGGTTATTACCCGTTCAGATATAGCAGAACGTTTGCCACAAGGCGTAGCAAATAGTGTGTCTGCCGAAACGTATCGAAACGTTGTCTGTTTTGACAGTCAAGAGCAATGTATCCGAGGGTTTTCTACTGACCCTATGCAAAGTGAGCAGGATGCGGATCGACTGATTTATATGATTTATACATCGGGATCTACTGGGCGACCTAAAGGAACGGGTGCAACCCACCGTGCTGAAAGTAATCTATTAAATTGGTATTGTCGTGAATTTTCCATGACGGATAGAGACACCGTTTTATTAATGAGTGCGATAGGTTTTGACTTGACCCAGAAAAACATCTTTGCGCCGTTGATCTCTGGTGCAACGTTAGTTATTCCTGATGTTCAGGAATATGATCCCGTTCGTTTCTTATCCATTATTGAAAGTGAGCAAGTATCGTGGATAAACTGCGCTCCAAGTGCCTTCTACCCTTTGCAAGATGATAGTGATGATTGGCGTCGATTGCAGTCTCTCAAGTATTTGTTTTTGGGTGGGGAGCCTATCAATCTCCAAAGACTGCAGGGGTGGTTGTCGTCAGAAGCATCGGTTGAATCATGTGAACTAATAAACAGCTATGGCCCAACTGAGTGTGCCGATATTGCTGCATGGCATCGGATTGATTTGGCAAAGGACTTAGCGGCAGTGAATTTGCCGATAGGTCGCCCTAACGATAATGTGAAACTCTACGTTCTGGGACAGCATCAAGAGCTACTACCCATCGGAGCGATAGGGGAGCTGTATATTGGCGGTGATAGTGTTGGGCCAGGATATTTGGGTGAAGCTGAAATGACCGCAGCCGCATTTTTCCCGAATCCTTTTGTCGATAGATTGGTCGATAGTTCGGTGGATAGTTCGGTGGATAGTTCGGTGGATAGTGCGGCGAAGAGTTTAGTTCGCAATAATGATGGATGTAATGAAACCGCTAAAAAAGAAAGAATATACAAGACCGGTGACCTGGCCCGGTATAGAGCAGATGGAAAGGTGGAATACCTAGGGCGTATTGATCATCAGGTTAAGTTACGTGGATTCCGCATTGAAACTGGCGAGATACAATCGGTTCTTAATGAGCAAGAAAATATTACTGATAGTTTGGTCGCAGTCTCAGCCTCAGAGGTTGCTGGAGACAGTTTGGTAGCATGGCTTGTTGTTTCTAAAATGGTATTGGATGGAGATGCTGTTGAGTTTGGAACTACTATAAGCCGCCAAATTGCAAAACTATTGCCATCGTTTATGGTGCCTCAGAGCTTTGTTTTATTGGATAAATTCCCTTTAACACCTAATGGGAAAATTGACCGCAGGGCGTTACCCAAACCTCTCGGCGAAGGTAGTGTCGAACTTGTGCCAGCAGAAAATGCGACACAGGCGATGTTGATTGATATTTGGCAATCTGTTTTGGGTGTTCCTGCGATTGGTATAAAACAAGATTTTTTCCAGTTAGGAGGCCATTCATTGTTAGCAACACAGGTTGTAGCGCGTGTTGTCAAACAAACTAAAAGGGCCGTTTCTGTAAGGATGTTATTTGAATCGTCAACTGTCGAATTGTTTGCAGAAAAAATTGACAGTGCAGGGGTGGAAGGTACTAGTCGGCCAGATATTATTCGCCTCAACAAGAAAGATAATATTCCTCTTTCGTTTGGTCAAAAACGCCTGTGGTATTTTGAACAGATGAATCCAGGTTCAAGCGCCAATAATATGCCAACAGCGGTACGTGTCAAAGGCTCTTTTGATATATCAGTATTACAAAAATCCTACGCAGAACTATTACGCCGTCATGAATCATTAAGAACGACATTTTCGACTGATGAAGAGGGCGTGCCTTCGCAACAGGTACATCAGACGCTCGATAATACACTTTCAATACTATCCTATGTCAATGAAAGTGATGGAGAAGATAAGGCGCTTGCTTATGCTGAAAACGATAGGGCTACAGGGTTTGATTTAGAAGAGGGACCACTTGTTCGTGGTGCCCTACTTATCATTAAGGATACAAAAGGAAGTGAAGATTCAATTCTGACATTCTGTTTGCACCATATTGTTTCAGATGGTGTGTCGATGGCAGTATTGTTGCGAGAGTTGACTGCTTTGTACGTCGCCTTTTCAAATAAAATGCCATCACCTTTACCCGAGTTATTATTGCAATATGCGGATTTCGCGCAGTGGCAACAGGCGTATTTAACGGATGACACGTTAGAGGGGCAACTGTCTCACTGGCAGAAACATTTACAAGATGCACCTGCGTTATTAACCTTGCCCACAGATCGACCGAGACCAAGCGTTCAGACCACAAACGGCAATGTTAAGGGTTTGCAATTTTCACCTGAATTTAACCAGAAATTGATTCGATTTTCGAGACAGCAAGGTGTTACACCGTTTATGGTGATGTTGCTATCGTGGAAAATGTTGTTAAGTAAATATGCACAGCAAGATTCGGTTTCAGTAGGTATACCTACCGCCGGGCGGCCTCAGCAGTCCTTAGAGAATATTATTGGGTTCTTTATTAATAGTATGGTGTTAAACACCGAGTTGCCGGGTTGCCTATCCGTTACCGAAGCACTGCAGCGTGTTCGAGAGTCAGTGTTAGGCGGTTTTGCGAATGCCGATGTTCCCGTGGATATGGTGCTGGATCGATTGCAGGTGGAGCGAAATCCTTCCTATACACCATTGGCTCAGGTGGCATTTCAACTTAATACGGTTGACTCCGTGTCGCCTGATCAGCAATCGTTGGCGGCTGAGTTTGGCGGTTTATCGGTGGAGCCGCTGTCACTGGGCGGTGTCTCGGCTAAGTTTGATATGACACTCTCGTTATCACAATCGGCAGAGCACTTGTCAGGTGATTTGGAATTTAATACGGATCTCTTTGATGTAAGCACGATGGATAACCTTATTCATCATTATATGCATTTGTCTGAAGCTATTGTAAATAACCCTATGCAGCGTGTTGCGGGTGTTGAATTATGTACTCAGTCAGATCTGATGCATGCGCTGAATATTCCAGCATCTCAGTACAGTGATGTACTTCCGTTATCCGCAATGCAATACGATATGTTTATGGATAATCTCGTGAATCCATCAACATTGCAAAGTAGCCATGGTTGGGCACTGGATGTCAATAACGAAATTGATGATGAGTTGTGGCGGCGCTGTTTGCAGCAGTTCTCTGATAATGCACCGATCTTACGTTCTCAATTTATTGCGGCAAAACCGGCCTATTTGGATGTAGGTTATCTAGCAATTCGTAAACAGCATGTTATCAATTATGAATTTATGGATGTGTCTGCTAAAGGGTATAGTAGCGCTGAGATTAAGAACATTACCGATGAAATCATCTATCGTCCTTATGATATTTTAAAGGATGAATTTATTCAGTTTGTCACCATTAAGGTAACAAACGATCACTATGTTCTTGTTGCTGCGGTTCATCATGCAATACAAGATGGTGCGGCATTGAATGCGTTATGGGAACAGGTTACCGATGCGTATAGCTTGTTACTGGAGGACCCGCAGGCAGAGATAACCTTTAAGGACGAGAATTTTTCCGATTTTGTAACAACGGATCGTTCTGTGATGGACACCTCAAGTGTTCTTGAGTTTTGGAAAGAAAAGTTGTCTGCTGTTGAACCTCTCGATTTTACGGTGCCAGCTCCCATACCGGAGCCGGGGGTCTATCGAAGCCAAGAGTTTTATCTGGATGAAACACATTGGGCTGAAGTGAAGCAATACTGTCGCAAGCAACGTATTACCCCCGCGCTGTACTTTAAAGTGTTATATGGTTTGATGATAAACACCTACTGTCGACCCGACAGTGATTTTGCCATTCAAGAAACCATGGCGGGGCGAGGAAAGGGACATTACACCTCTCAAGGTTGTTATATTCAAGAGATTCCCTTTGTTTTCGGAAAAGATGCATTTTCTCCATCCAACGATATACCTTCAATCTTTAATGTTGCCAGGCAGTTCCAGAAGGAGATAAAGAAATATCGATTAATTTCGATTGGCGAACAAATTGCTTTGTCACCTCGTGGTCGAATTGGTTTTATGTATAATTATTATCATTTCTTGGCGGATAGTGAATTTCTGGGTGAAGTTATTGATGCGCAAGGAACACCTAGTGATCCTGCTGAGAATATTCAATTTGTTGTCACTGAAGTGAGAGGTGATTTGAAAATCACACTGCTTTATCACCCTCATGTGTTTGAAGATTTTGGGCTGGTGGATCGGGTGGTAAGTCTAAGTGAGCAGGTTGTATCCGGTAATGTATCAACGTTAGGGGATTTGCAATATGTTACGGAGGCTGATGAAATTGGGACCTTGTTAACCGATTGGAATTCAACAGCTGAAGATTTCGATTTATCACTTTGTTTACATCAACGGTTTGAGCGTCAAGTTCTTCAAACACCAGACGCTATCGCGGTAATCGATGACAGTGTGCAGTACAGTTATAGTGAGCTGAATGAACGAGCGAATCGGTTAGCACGATATTTAGTGGACGTGGATACAAAGGTTGGTGATCTTGTTGGGTTGTGTGCAGAGCGCTCAGCCGCCTTCCTAGTTGGCATTCTAGGCATACAAAAAGCTGGAGGCGCCTATGTACCGATGGATCCAAAATACCCTCAAGATCGAATTACCTACATGCGAGATAACTCGCAGGTAAGTATTGTTCTAAGTCAGCAGCACTTGGCCGATAAGGTTGAAAGTGGAAGTGAGAGTAAAAGTGCCGCCCAAATAGTGTATTTGGACACGGACTGGCAGACGATTAATGGTTTCGCTTCGGATAACCTAAATATCGATATTCCGACTATTAGTCGCGCTTATATGATTTACACATCAGGCTCGACAGGTCAGCCGAAAGGCGCAATCGTGCGTCATGATGGGGCTGTTAATCATATTGAAGCGGAGCGTAAAGTGCTTGGGTTTGATGGTGCCTTTAGTTTCTTACAAACAGCGCCATCATCATCGGATATTTCTGTCTGGCAGTTCTTAGGACCCGTTATTTGTGGGGGTAAAACGGTTGTGTTGGATGATGTTACTCACGCAGAGAAAATGTTTGCGTTAGTGAAAGAGCATAAGCTTGATGTTGTTGAATTGGTTCCGGTAGCATTGCAACTATTAATGGAATACGTTCGTCAGCTACCTGAATCTGAAAGAGCGTTATCGAATTTACGTTGGATGATGGCAACAGGAGAGGCGGTTTCTGTTGAGTTGGTTAATGCATGGTTAGCGTTGTATCCTGAGGTACCAGTGGTGAATGCCTATGGGCCAACAGAGGCGGCGGATGATGTTATTCAATGTGCTATTGAGAGCCCATTACCCGTCGGCCAACGTTCAGTGCCAATTGGTAAACCGTTAGCAAATCTAAGTGTACTGGTTCTTGATGACGAATTACGGTTGGTCCCAGCAGGTGTACCTGGAGAGATTTGTATCTCCGGTGTCGGAGTGGGAGAGGGCTATTGGAACAACATAGAAAAAACCAATGAGGTTTTTGTTAGTAATCCTTATGCCAAAACTGATTACCCTCATCATCAATTATCAAAGATCCAAGGGGATACTATTTATCGAACCGGTGATTTAGGTCGTTGGTTAGCGAACGGATCGGTTGAGTATCTTGATCGCGTGGATAATCAAGTAAAGGTTAGAGGGTTCAGAATTGAATTGGGTGAAGTTGAAGCGGCGGTTTGTGCTCTTCCTAATGTCCGTGAGGCCGTTGTCATCGTTAGGGATGATATGCCGGGAGGAACTGCGTTAGCTGCATATGTTGTGGCAGAGAAAGAAGTACAAGACATAGCAGGAGAAAAGAGTGTTTCCGCCGAACCATTTGATGTGGCAGCCGCAAGGGCGACCTTGAGAGAAAATTTGCCTGATTATATGGTGCCTACCGCTTTAATGGCGATGGACCTACTACCATTAACTCCCGCAGGCAAAGTAGACCGAAAAGCTTTACCGAAACCAGAATCTTTGGTGTTGGCTGGTGGTGAATACGTTGCTCCTAGAACCGATATGGAATCTACGTTGGTTGAAATGTGGGAGGCGTTACTGCCTGTGGAACAAGTTGGTGTAACGGATGATTTCTTTGATAT
>CAJXZM010000073.1 GCA_913063125.1 uncultured Gammaproteobacteria bacterium
TATAAACGGTAAAATCAGCGCCATTCAGACTTTAATAAGTACCATTATTGAGGTTATCGCCCTTTTGCAGTTGAGTACCTGCTTGCATGCCTAACGTTCATAACACACCTTCCACCCCTGAGTCTTCCATCAACGCTACGAAACCAGGCTCAGTGGGCATTGTTACACCTATAACCCTACATTTTGACAAATCATTGACCCTGCAATGCGGCAAGACCTTGTCAGAATACGATATAATTTATGAAACCTACGGTACCCTCAACGCTAATAAAACCAATGCGATACTGATTTGCCATGCGTTAAGTGGCCACCACCATGCTGCCGGTTACCATAGCTCATCGGATAAACGTCCCGGCTGGTGGGATGCATGTATTGGCCCCGGCAAGGCAATTGATACCGACGCGTTTCATGTCATTAGTATCAATAACCTCGGCGGCTGCCACGGTAGTACAGGGCCTGAAAGTATCAACCCTGACACGGGGATCCCATACGGCCCAGATTTCCCTATTGTCACCTCCAAAGACTGGGTAGAAAGCCAGGTTCGCTTAGCAGACGTATTAGAAATACGGCAATGGGCAGCCGTTATTGGAGGCAGCTTAGGCGGCATGCAAGCGCTACAGTGGTCCATTGATTACCCCGAACGATTACGACACGCTGTTGTGATTGCCGCAGCACCGATTCTTTCTGCCCAAAACATAGCCTTTAACGAAATTGCCCGCAAAGCGATTTTATCTGATTCAGGCTTTCACAACGGTCACTATTACGATAAAGATAGCTTCCCAAAAAACGGACTTATATTAGCGCGTATGCTCGGTCATATAACCTATCTATCCGATACTGCGATGCGAGAAAAATTTGGCCGGGAATTACGAGAAGGCAAACTAAAGTTTGATTACGATATTGAGTTTCAGGTGGAAAGTTATCTTAATTATCAAGGGGAAGTATTTTCCGAGAACTTTGATGCCAATACCTACCTTCTAATGACGAGAGCATTGGACTATTTTGATCCCGCTGCAGAATATGGCAACGATCTCTCCCTTGCGGTTGATCGCGCCAAATGTCGGTTCCTGGTAATATCTTTCACTACTGATTGGCGATTCTCTCCCGAACGATCTGTTGAAATCGTTGATGCATTAGTGGCCGCCGATAAAGATGTTACTTATTCGGAAATTGACTGCCCCCAAGGGCATGACTCATTTTTATTGGACATACCACAATACACTCAGTTATTTAAAGCCTACATGCAAGGCATTGCACAGGAGATATCTTGATGATTGCAAACAATGCACCGTCAGGTTTACGTAGTGACCTAAATACCATCCAAAATTGGATTGAACCTAAGTCACGTGTATTGGATTTGGGTTGTGGGGATGGAACATTATTGGCACAACTAAAAAGAAATCGGGACATTCATGGCTACGGCTTAGAAATCAACCCCGACCAAATACTTGAGTGTGTTAAAAAAGGTGTTAATGTTATTGGCCAAAACATGGATGAAAACCTTGCCAACTTTAAAACCGATAGTTTTGATATGGTAGTAATGACACAAGCATTACAGGCTGTTCATTACCCAGACCATGTTATTGATGAAATGCTGCGCATAGGTAAGGAATGCATCATCACTTTTCCTAATTTTGCTCATTGGCGTTGTCGGTTATACTTATTAGCCAAAGGTCGCATGCCTGTATCAAAAAACTTACCCTATACCTGGTACAATACACCCAACATTCACCTATGTACGTTTAAAGATTTTGAAGCATTATGCCATCGAAAATCATTAACCATTTTACATCGCACTGTTGTCGACTCCAATGCAAAAGATAGTTTCGCATCAAAAGCACTTCCCAATCTATTCGGCGAAACGGCAATTTATCATATTACTCGCCATCATCATTAATAATGTTAATTTCAGCAAAACAATTAGGAAACCTTTATGAAACAACTCGTCCACACCTTACTCTGCATGCTAATTTCTATTCTATTTAGTGCAAACGCGATAGCCGAACAAAAAATTGAAGATGACAATTACATTGTTCATTACAGCGCCGTCAATACCACCATGTTAACACCCGAAGTGGCCAAGGCATCAGGTATCACCCGTAGCCGAAAACGCGGCATGTTAAATATTGCCGTTCAAAAAAAGCAAACCAGTGGAAAAATTGAAGGGGTACTTGCACAACTAAACGGTAGTGTAAGCAATCTTATAGGCCAACAACGAACGTTAGAATTTAATGTTATCACTGAAGGTTCCGCCATTTATTATTTGGCTGAATTTTTTATTGATGATGGTGAACGTTTATCATTTTCAATCAATGTTCAACCAACCCCTCAGTATCGTGGCCTGAAAGTATCTTTTGAACAGACCTTTTTTATCGACAAGTAAGCTTCATGATAAAGAGAATTTAGGTAACACCACTCCATTTCGACCAAGGAAATCGCCATGACTGTAGAGATTGTTATCGCCACTGGCAACAAAGGTAAGTTAAAAGAGATTAACGAGGTGATTTTACCATTAGGTTATACCGGTGTTGCTCAAAAAACCTTAAATGTACCTGAACCGGAAGAAACAGGTTTAACCTTTGTTGAAAATGCGCTTATCAAAGCCCGCAATGCCGCACGCATTACTGGACGCCCAGCACTAGCAGATGATTCTGGCTTAGAGGTGGATGCACTAAATGGCCAGCCAGGCATCTACAGCTCTCGATATGCAGGGGTCAATGCGAATGATAGTGACAATGTTGCCAAGCTCATCGATGCACTTTCCGATCTTCCAGAGAAAAAACGCCTAGCCCGCTTTCAGTGCGTCATGGTTTATTTGCGTCATGCAGAAGACCCAACACCCTTAATATGCCAGGGTACTTGGGAAGGCTACATTGCCCTTGAACCAGAAGGTGATAATGGGTTTGGTTATGACCCTGTATTTTTTGTTCCGTCTGAAGGTTGCGTTGCAGCGGAATTAAGCTCTGAACAAAAAAATGCATTAAGTCACAGAGGGCAGGCATTAAAGGTTCTGATGACACAATTGGTAAAACATTCTTGAAAAACACTGAGGCAACTGCCTATATATCCGGGACATTACCCCCCCTATCACTTTATATCCATATACCTTGGTGTATTCAAAAATGCCCTTATTGTGACTTCAACAGTCACCAAACAAAAGAAACATCCACCTCGCAACCAGGGTTTCCCGAAGATGCCTACATTGACGCCTTACTCGATGATTTGGCAACTGACCTTCCTTTGGTTCAAGGCCGTACGATAGAAACACTTTTTTTTGGCGGCGGTACACCCAGCTTATTATCTGCCGCGGCATTGGATCGCTTATTGATAGGCATTAACACATTAATTCCTATCGTTGAAAATGCAGAAATCACGCTAGAAGCAAACCCAGGAACGTTTGAACAAGAAAAATTTACCGCTTATCGCCATGCTGGTATCAATCGACTTTCCATTGGTGTACAAAGTTTTCAACCAAAACAGCTGGTTAACTTAGGTCGAATTCATGATGAAAATGAAGCAACTGCTGCTGCGAAAATGGCGCATCAAGCTGGTTTTAATAAGCTAAATATCGATTTAATGTACGGCCTTCCGAATCAAACGCCAGACCAAGCATTGGATGATTTGGCCCAAGCTATCGCATTAAATCCATCCCATATATCCTGGTATCAACTTACCATAGAACCCAATACGGTTTTTTATAACAAACCACCCACCCTACCTGAAGACGATGCATTATGGGATATCCAAGAGGCAGGGCAAGCTTACCTTCAAGAAAAGGGGTATATGCAATACGAAATATCTGCTTATGCCAAAACAGGCCATCAATGCCAACATAATATTAACTATTGGCAATTTGGTGACTATTTGGGTATTGGCGCTGGTGCCCATGGAAAAATCACACTTGAAAACACTCAAAATATTATTCGCTATCAAAAAACACGCATGCCAACAGATTATTTAGACAGAGTTCAAGATAAAACATTCCTCAGCTCTTCTACGCTCATTGATCAAGATGAACGTGCTATGGAATTTTTTATGAATGGTTTACGATTAAATGAAGGTATTAGCAAGCAACATTTTTTTCAGCGGACATTACACTCCACACTACCAAAAGCACTTATACAGCCGTTACAACAAGCGACCGCCAAAGGGTTGCTGCTTGAAGACCATGAACGTTGGCAACCAACAGAATTAGGTCGCCAACATTTAAATACATTACTACAGCTATTTATTTAGGTTTTTGTAAAATAAGCCGTTCTTAGAAACTAGTGCCTAGAGAAAAGTAGACACTGGTTTCTCCCAGATCATCATCCAACCCCTGCGCTAATCCTAAACGCATATCCAACAAAAAATTATCCAACCCTAATAGTACTTGTGGTTTGAATTCAACACCAACCCCCGTGTAATAACGACCACTATTACCCGAACCTGATGCTCTGCCTGTATCGACAAAGACACTCATCGCAGTTTTCCCTAACCCTACAGGCGGAGCCATCCAACCATTAAACACTTCTAATAATGGGATACGCCACTCTGCCGATAACAAATTCATTCTCGTTCCGCGTAATTTTGAAGAACTACCGTCATAACCACGTAACGCATAGTCCGACAACCCAAAGCCAATACTTCCCGCCAAGGTATCAAATTGATCAAAATTACCGCCTAACTCAAACGGCTTAGCATTGCTGCTTGCTTGACCTCTCACCAAACGCAACGACAACACATGATTATTGCCCACACTAATATATTCATGCCAATCTAACGTGGCCACTGACCCATCAAAAGTACCACCACCAAAAACGTTGTATTCCTCATAATTTAATTTTATGCGACGACCATCCTCTTGGCTTATAGAGTGCACGTAATATTCAACATTTGAAAATTGTAAAGACAACCCTAATAAATTATCCTCTGCTTCAAGGTGCCCACTATTTTCGATATATCGATCCACTGACTCTCTCGCAACACCAACATGAATTCGAAAACTTTGTTCAAGGCTATTTATCGGCAACATCAAAATAGCCTGAAAGCGATTTTCAATATCTTTAACTTCAAGCTGATTTTTCTCCGGTTCGCTTTCTTGTTCAATCTCAACTTTTCTAGACGCTAATAACGCCAAACGATTATAAAAAATATAACTCGCATCACCACCCAGCTCTCTTTTATCTAGGAATATTTGAGGCGCAAGCTGCCATTGATGAAACCCCAGGACATCAGAGCCATCAACAATCGCCTGAATTGACGTATTATCAGTACCATCCGCCAACAACACCGCCCACCACGATCTTGGTTTTATCGATGGCCAAAGACTATAGTCCTTAATATCTGAAAATTCATTAATGTTATCAGTTTGCATATTTTCAAACGATGGAATATTAAGACGCCCTTTAGATTTCGCAAAATAATTCTCCACTTTTTTAGCGCTGTTATTGCTATGAATTGACGATTCAGAACCCGCTCGAATAGAAAAACCATTGGCTTGATATTCCATCAAAGCAATACGTTTATTCCCCGCGGAGAAAGCTCTCACATAAGAGGCGCTGTCGGTGACTGTTGATACATTACCTGTTGTTAATAACAGTTTTCGAACATTTTGCTGATTGCCTCGATCCGACAAGAAGTATACAGATTTACCATCATCACTGAACTCTGGTTTTGATTCTAAGTCTGAATTACGTGTTAACGCTTTCCATTGCTGACGATTTACATCAAACAACTCTAAATTCCAACCCGTCTGCTTTCTTTTAATCGCAGCGACAATAACACCGCTAGAAGCGGTATCTTTGCCTTCATTTAGGCGTCCACTCGCCGGAACATACCAGTCAACATCACCTATAGAATCCCCATCAGGTAACACAGGTAGTTTAACCATCAATTTTCCAGCGCCATCAAGTATTTCAAGGTTTGTTAGCCCCTTCTCAACATGCACTGCAACAAGGTATTTTCCATCAGAACGCCAAGCAACCCGAGGGTAGCGTCCACACTGCGTCAATCGATCCCATCCCTTAATGTTACTATTCCAACGATAGAGATCTGCATAGATGTTGGTATTGTCACAAATTTCTAGACGCGATAACAATATCCCTTGTTTATCATGCCAATCAAATTGGTTGAACCCCTGAACTGGTGCAACCGTATGCTGTTGCTGATTTGTATCTAAGCGTTCAATGGTAGGTTCAATTTTCCCATTATTCTGGTAAAAATATACTTCACCTGTTTTTGTTATTTTTGGATTACTATGTTCCCGACTCGAACCTGTCAACCATGAGGTATTGCTACGTTGATTTTCTAAGGCAATAATTTCTGGTCTAAATTTTTTCTCCAAATATTGTTGATAATCAGCCCAGAGTGTTTTCGCTGACATACCAAACACCTGTTGAGAACGGCTATCCATACGCCATGGGATAATATTTTTATTCCAGTTCTGAATGTATCGAACAATGTCTTTCCTACTATATCGGCTTTCCAGATATTCGAAAAAATAGTATCCGTATACATACACTTGCCCTGATGGCCAATCGGTGCCCCGATACCCCTGATAACTTAACTCAGACAGAGAGCGTAAACCGTTGCTGACTTCTTCCCGCATCATTGCGTGATAAATAGCCCCCTGGCCTCGACCAAAACCCTTTTCTTTTTCTGTTTCACCGTATACAGCCAACCCTTCAGTAATCCACTTTGGATTAAAAACCTGAGGAAACGCCAAAAATAAACGACCAAAAACCTTACGAATAAGACCCGGGAATTTTGTTGCCTGATCTAACTGTAGGATATGAATATATTCATGAGTAAACACCAATTCCAGCCAAGCACCATGATCCTGTAACTCACCTTCGCTTGGTGTATTCATAAAGATAAAAAAACGATTATAGGGTAACGATGACGCCCCTCCATTAGAACCATCAAAACTATCGTTAATCACTATTTCCGTTTTATCTTTTGGTATCCAGTTCATCCATACCGTTGTTTTCTCATACACTTGCTCGGCGGTTGCCGCCATTTTTTGTGCGTAAGCATGATGCCCGACGCGATAGTTAATTCGAAAATGCTTGGTCTCCAATGTTTTCCAAGACATAAACGGATAAGGAGCACCAATAGATAAATCAGTGGGCGTATGGGCAGAAACATTGCCCACTAAAAAAAAGCATAGAATAGCACCACGCAAACTGAAACATCGCAACACATGTAAAATATCCGATGATTGTACCATCATTATAGATATCATTTTCTTTCTCTCTCCAAGCAGAAATACACCGTTAGCGATGCTATTCATGAAACCTCAAAATTGAGATTTTTCTGCCGATACTTCATTATTGTTATTAAAATTATTACATCGTTTACACATATCGCAACTCCTTTTGCGACGTTAAGCAATTTTACCTATTCAACTGATCTCAACAACAGCACCATAATTAGCACTTCACAAAAATCAAGTCCCACACCCCATGACCCAAACGTTCACCTCTTGCTTCAAACTTTGTCTTCGGTCGGTAGTCAGGGCGCGGTGCATAACCTTCTGTGGTTCCAATATCCTCTTTTGGCACACTATTAACAAAAGCACTATCAGCATTCATTACTTCTAGCATTTGTTTGGCATAGTGCTCCCAGTCTGTTGCCATATGTATGGTTGCACCACGCTTAAGTTTAGCGTGGATAGTATGGATAAATTCCGGCTTCACAATACGACGTTTGTTATGTCGTGCCTTATGCCAAGGGTCAGGAAAAAATAATTGAAAACCCATCAAACTCTTTTCTGGAATACAGGAGGCGAGCACCTCAATAGCATCTTCGTGAAATACACGAATATTATCAACACCTTGTGACTGCGCCAAATTAATTAGTGAACCAATTCCAGGTTTATGTACTTCAATGCCAATGAAATCTTTTTCTGGCTGGCTTTTTGCCATTGCCACCAAAGAACTGCCGTTCCCAAAACCTATTTCTAATATAATCGGGGCATTACGCCCAAATACCTCTGTAAAATTTAGCATGCCACAATCAAGGGTTAATCCATACTGCGGCCAATGCTCATCCAACGCTCGTTGTTGACCTTCAGTCAATCGGCCTTGGCGACGTACAAAACTTCGAATACGTCGAGGTCTCTCAACACCATCAGCCCCAATGTCTGTTTCAATCAAAGTAGGCTCTGATGTTTTTTGCTCTAGTGATTCTTCTTTATCCGTTACTGACTTCATGTTAACAATACTTCTCCGGCTACTTTTTGTTCACAATGCTGAAAAGCTGGTGCTGCTAAAAGAAGGTTCCATCAATAGGTGATGATGCGCTCGCATACATTTTACGCGGCATACGGCCTGCACAGAACGCCTCGCGCCCCGCTTCTACTGCTTTTTTCATGGCTGAAGCCATCAATACCGGTTTTTGCGCAGCCGCTATGGCCGTATTCATCAACACACCATCACACCCAAGCTCCATCACAATAGCAGCATCAGAGGCAGTTCCAACGCCTGCATCAACTATAATTGGCACGGTGGCATCTTCTAGAATCATACGAATATTGTGTGGATTACGTATACCTAAACCACTGCCAATCGGAGCCGCTAAGGGCATAACTGCCACACAGCCCATTTCCGCAAGTTGTTTGGCAATAATAGGGTCATCTGAGGTATACACCATCACCTTAAAGCCATCGTTAATCAGTGTTTTTGCCGCTTTTAAGGTTTCCACAACATTAGGAAATAGGGTTTTTTCGTCACCCAATACTTCCAATTTCACCAAATCATGTCCATCTAATAATTCACGGGCTAAACGGCAGGTCCTAACGGCATCATCTGCGGTATAACACGCTGCTGTATTCGGTAATAAGGTGTACTTTTCAGGTGAAATAACATCCAGCAAGCTAGGTTCATCTGCATTTTGACCTAGGTTTGTTCGACGAACAGCAAAGGTAACAATCTCTGCACCACTAACGGCTATCGCCTCGGCGGTTTCTGTCATATCTTTATATTTGCCGGTACCTACTAACAATCGCGAACCATATTCAACACCTGCAATTGTTATTTTACTGTCTGTCATAGTTTTACCTTAACTCTTACTCAGCTTCAAAATAGCGCCTTAACGCCGCTCTTAGGTCATCTACAATACGTCATCCACCGCCAATAGCATGGACGATTTCAACAATATCATCTTCTTTTAGTTGGGTTTGGAGATATTCGCTTTTAGGAACAATATCGAGGTTCAGCTCCACAGCAACCCGCTTTCCCATTAAGTCCATCTGCTCTATCAAGGTAGAGATGGAACAATCTGCAAGCAGCGACATTACCTTACCATTAACATGTACATTCACAGATCAATTCCTATTCATTCTAATGAGCGGGCTATTTTCGCGGAAACACAGGGTTTAGCGCAAACTATTCATCGAACTATTCGCGAATAAACCCTAAAAAAACCAAAAGAACGCCTAATTCTTACTTTGCCTCCACAAGACTTGCGCCAGCAGCACCCAACCTGCAATAAACAAAAGTCCGCCAATAGGCGTCACGATTCCTAACCAGCCAAGATCAAGTAGTGTCAATGCATATAAGCTACCCGAAAATAGCAATACACCCATCAACAGTAACCTCGGAACCCACCGCAACCCAATACTGCCAACACCTGACAACGTGGAAATCACAAGCCCCACCATTATTAACCCCAAACCATGATAGAAATGGTATTGCACTGCGGTCTGATACACCCCCATTCGACCTTCTGATAACACATCTTTAAGACCGTGGGCACCAAATGCACCCAACATTACTGCTGTCGCAAGCACCATGGAACCCACGGCCATCCAACGAATTCCCTGTACTCTATTCATATTCATTCATATCTATTTATTATCCACAAAAAAAGGCTAATCATACGATTAGCCTTTTTATATAACAACACATTCACTTCATCAGTGAATTACTAATTATAACAAGCGCTTACATTTCCAACATTGCCGCTTTCATCTTCTTCATGGCATTCTTCTCTAGCTGTCGGATACGCTCCGCTGACACACTATATTCCGCCGCCAGCTCATGCAAAGTTGACTTTTCATCCGTAAACCAGCGCTTTTGTAGAATATCTTGGCTACGTTCATCAAGTTTTGCGATAGCATTATAAAGCTTGTCGTTGCTATTTTTTGCCCAGTTATCGTTTTCTAACTTGAGGGCAGGGTCAACCGCAGCTGATTCCAAATAATGTACCGGATGATGGCTTACCTTATCGTCATCGGCGTCCGTTGGTGCGTCAAACGTTGCATCATGAGCGGACAAACGTCCTTCCATCTCACGAACATCTTTGACACTAACACCTAAATCATCAGCAATTGCTGTAATTTCAGTGGTATTCATCCAACCGAGGCGTTTCTTTTTGCTTCGTAAGTTAAAAAACAATTTACGCTGCGCTTTGGTTGTCGCTACTTTAACGATACGCCAGTTACGTAATACATATTCATGTATTTCAGCTTTGATCCAATGTACGGCAAAGGAAACCAGGCGTACGCCAACTTCAGGGTCAAAACGTTTTACAGCTTTCATTAAGCCGACGTTACCCTCTTGGATTAGGTCAGATTGAGACAATCCATAACCTGAATAGCTTTTGGCGATATGTACAACAAATCGCAAGTGAGCAAGCACCAACTGACGGGCTGCATCAACATCTTCGTGATAAAAATAACGCTCAGACAACGCTCGCTCTTGCTCTGGCGTTAAGATTGCTACGCCCCCTACTGCATGTAGGTAAGCTTCAATATTCGCACCGGGTGCGGCGATCATGGCTGGTTGTAACGCATTACTCATAGTGTCCTCCAAGAACTCTGGTTGAGTCTAGCACTCTTCTTTTAAGAGTGCTAACACTGGCTCTAGTTCCCTAATTGTATCAATTCAGTTCTTAATAAATTTGTCATAAATAGAATAACAAAATATTGCCCCTACCCATCAATCAAATAGGTCAATATACATTACACGCTTTAATCTAAAGCAGTACATGCACCTTTATGACATATTATGTCCGGCAAGTCAAAACTGTTAGACAACAAATTGGCATTCTTCAGCCGCCTATATTCGATTGTTTTATAACCACAAAACAATCGAATTATCTGCGGGTAAAAAACACTCAATCATCCAATAATTACGACCGTTCATCCAGATTTGGTACTTTTTTTGATCATGTTTACCTACAGTAAATGTAACAAGTTAATACACATCTGAGATGGAGTTGGTTTAAATGTCCAACAAAGGGTTTTCCTTAATAGAGCTAATGGTCACGCTAGGCATTGCTGCAATTGTTGTTACAGCAGCTGCACCAGCGATGAAATCCATGGTTGAAAATAATGCCAGGCCGTCTGAGGCTAATCGATTATTAGGCGCGCTTCGGTATGCCCGTGGCGAAGCTATCAAACGCAGACTAACCGTCACATTAAAAACCAACGGCTCGTCTAAATCGTGGGCCGAAGGCTGGGAAATATACACCAATACTCTTTTTGACGACGACTGTAATATTACAGATGAAAGAGGGTACAGCGCGTATTCGGATACCTGTACGAATGAAAGGCTGCGATCTGATGTCGAAACTAGCTCAGCTATCCGGATCACCGGTGATGTCACAACCACAACACATATTAGCTTTGATAAAAACGGCATGCTACTACCCAAACCCCCAACAGTTACTGCGGCTGCAACGGCTAAATTTATTATATGTAATCACAACACAGATTCAAAGGGCATTTCTATTAGCATTGTTAGAACTGGCAGAGTATCTACTAAGGAGGTGACCAGTGGCAACTGTGCTCCGTAAATCTCATTCAAATTATCCAAAATATAACAAAGGTTTCACGTTAATAGAGACCTTAGTTACCTCACTGATTTTATCCGTTGGCTTATTAGGAATTGCAAGTTTGCAATCCCTAGCGCTCAGCGGAAGTATGGACAGTGGACAACGAGGCAAAGCCGTTTGGCTAGATCAAGAGTTACTGGAACGCGTTCGTACTAATCTGTCTGCTGCGGTTATGAAAGATGGCCTTACCAAGCAAGTTAGCCCAATACAGTCTTCCATCAGAGAGGATTATATCTCTGGAACTGCTTGCGCTGTCGCCCCTGATAAATATTGCAGCGACTGGGCCAGTGATTCCGGAGCAAAACAAAATGGTTCATATTGCACTGCGACAGAATTAGCGGCCTTTGACTTGTGGGAAGTGGCTTGTGGTTATTCTTACAGCGAAAGAGTTATAAGCAAAAACCCAAACAGGGTCAAAACAAATGTCGTTGATTTCATGGGGGATTCATCTGTCACCTTAATTTGTGTAGATGGTAACGTCTCTGATGCAGATGCTTGCTCACGCCACTCAGATTTTGTAGTAACAACCAACTGGAACGGCAAGGGAAAAGGCATAAGAGAACAAAAGCTTGAATTTTCGGCGAGGCCATAAAATGAAATCCATTAGACCAAACAGTACTCAAGGTTACACACTCCTTGAATTAATGATTGCAATGAGCCTTGGCCTTGTCCTTATTGGCGGCGCTATACAAACATTAATTTCCAATAAACAAACTTTTAATATCACTAACGCCATAGGAAGCACTGAAGAGGGTGGGCGGTTTTCAATGCATTTCTTAACTCAAGATATAAGAATGGCAGGCTATTCTGCAAACCCACAGAGCAACAAATCCAATCCTTTCTTTGTATATGACGCAAACAGTACTACTAATGCCTATTGTACAGCTGACTCGAATGATTGGTGCTCTAAGGAAGGGGGTGGAACAATCAGCGACCAAATAGCGATTTTAAAGGAAATTGACACGTTCATAAGCAGCGATTGCAATGGCAATGCAACAGCATCTGAACCGGACAAAAGCAACATGTTAGCAAATGTCTATTGGATTGCACACGATTCCACCAACGACAACCAATCATCATTATTCTGTCGTGGTTATGATGTTACGGCAGCAACATGGTTAGGTGATGCTTTACCATTGATTGGTGGGGTAGAAAGCTTCCAAGCATTATATGGCGAAGTAAATAGTGATGGAAATACACGGTATGTGTCACTAGACCGAGTAGAAAAAATGACAAGAGTTATCGCTGTAAAGATTGGTGTTCTTGTTACAGAGAACGGCGACGGGTCTTTATCAAAGAAATCTCGATCTTATAGCGTATTAGATGCAAGACCCTTTACTTTTGATGATAAAAAGAACCGAACACTCTATAGCACTACCGTATTTTTGAGCAACGCAAAACTCTACAACATAAACCAAGGTTTGGGATATTAACCCGGAAAATAATCATGAATATGAAAACTCAAAAAGGCTCTGCACTATTATTTAGCCTCGTGATTCTCACAGTAATCACACTGTTTGCCACATCGACAATGAAGACTTCTGTGCTAGATGAAAAAATGGCAGCGAACACTCAATTCACACAACTAACCTATTTAGAAGCTCGAAGCGAGATAGAGGCGCAATATCAATATATGGTTTGGTCAGATCGTGAAGATATTACCGGTGAAGTCGCACATATTGCGGGTATTCAAATTGATACACCCATGCAATTAGACTCTAGGATAGATGATACTGTTGGTAGCAATACGATAACCCTCACCCATGACGGCGATAAATCCCACGGAGCTGTCGCTGGTTATTCTATTGGAGCAGTAGAAATGGGATATTTTGTATTGGACGTAACATCCGATGTTACCGCTGTAAATGCATCATCCGTTCAATCTCTCGGGTTTACTCGGCCACTTCCAAAATAATTTGACGTTATATAACTGAACACACAGGGTGTTGCTATGAAATTTATACACTTACTTATTACGACCCTATTACTTATTTGCAATTCAGTTTTTGCATTTGAACCTTCTGATTCTAACGGAATGGAGGCTCTCATTTACCTCGAGTCGAACCAAGCAGGTGGCGTATCAACAGTATGGGGGCGATCTTGTGAAACCTGTAAAGGAAAACCTTTTTCCGTTCTTGAAAGCACCGTATTTAAAGTGTTAGAAAAAGACATCTCTCCAGAAAATGCTTTTCTTAATAGCGGAAAATTTGGAGTTATTATTTATAACATCAACACCCTCGAAGCAACTCAAGTTATATTTTTCCAGTAGGAGTTCATTGTAATGACACAACCACACTCGAAACATCCATTTTTCGTTGCTTCATTAATTACATTATTGTTGACTTTACCTACAGTGTGGGCAGATGACACTGAGATTTATATCGGTAATAACAATACAAATACTAGCCAGCCTAACATCCTTTTCATTTTGGATAACTCTGGCAGCATGAGAACAACACAAGCGGTATCTGCTGAACCTTATGATGAAAACGTAACCTATAGTGGAAGCTGGAGTGCAAGCAAAGCATACGGATTTGATGATGCAATCACATCAAACGAGTGGGATGAAGATGACCGCGTTACCCTTAGCCTTGGATCAAGCTACCTAAATTGCTTTGAATTACTTGACACATTTACCCGTACATATACGTTTCAAGGAAAATTTAGTCGGTATGTTTCTTCCAAAAACAAGTGGAAATCCGTAAAAAAAATTGACTATTCATCAAAGTCGCAAATGATTGAATGTAAAGGCGATAGCGGAAAACACGGGAAAGATGCAGCGTCCGCCGATGTATATGCAGCTAACAACTCAAGTGGCTACAGTAGCTCTTCAAACAATGTTATTAATTGGGGATCAACAACCGTTGCAAAAGAGTACATTTTTTATACTGGCAATTATATCAACTTTTACCTAAATCACCGTGTGGCGACTACTAAAACTCGCTTCGAAATTGTCCAAGAAACGACTAACAACTTAGTAAATAGTTTATCTAGTGTAAATGTTGGCCTTATGGCATTTAATTACGAAGAAGGTGGCAACGTGCTTCAAGCGGTAGAAGAAGTCGCAGTCACACGAAATGATTTTATCGACGAATTAAACAATCTGTCCCCAAGCACATGGACTCCATTGTCAGAAATATTGTTTGAATCAATGCGTTATTTCAAAGGAGATACGAGATGGTTTGGTCTCGAAAGCCAAACAGACCCCGCTGCATTGACAAGTAGCAATTCTTATAAGAGCCCAATTGTCAGCAGCTGTCAAAAGAACAATGTCGTACTGCTAACAGATGGCGCACCTACTCGTGATGAAGATAATAAATCTACTATGGAATCCTATATTGGCTTAGGATCCTCCGGTTGTTCTGGTAACTGCCTTGAAGAAATTGCTGGCGCAATGTCCACTCAAGACTTGAGTCCATTGGAGGGTGATCAAAATGCTACAATATATACCGTTGCATTCGCCGCCGACTTCCCGTTTATGAAGGATACAGCGATAGCCGGCGGTGGAAAGTACTTTCAAGCGGATAATACCGATGAACTGGAGACTGCTCTTCGTGACATCGTGCAATCGATTTTATCCCAAGATACTACATTTACCGCTCCCGCCGTATCTGTTAATGCATTCAACTCTCTTCAACATTTAAATGATGTTTACTTTGCCATTTTCAAACCTCAAGAAGGTGACCGTTGGGATGGTAACGTTAAAAAGTATACGATAAGTGGCGATGGTATAATCTTAGACAACAGCACCCCACCAAAAAATGCCGTTGATAGTACAACAGGCTTCTTTTCAGATAGTGCCAAAAGTGCATGGTCAGCAAACCCCGATGGACAAAGCGTCACTGACGGAGGCGTTGGCGAACAACTCACCGCCTCTCGAACACTATATACCTATATAAATAATACTGCCGCCTCAAACGAAAACTTAACGTTATCAACCAACGCCATTGAAAAAACTAACACGTTGCTTTCAAAATCGGCGCTCAACATAACCGCTGAATCTGACGCTTATCGAGAGACGCTAATTGACTGGTTACTAGGAAAAGATGTTAACAATGTAAACGGCAATGGAACGTCAAAGGCTCGGCACTTTCTAGCGGATCCATTGCACAGTCAACCTCTTGCCATAGCTTACGGCGGAACTTCCGACAACCCCGATACCCAATTATACTATGCTGATAATATGGGTATCCTACACTCAATTGATACCGACACTGGTGAAGAGCGTTTTGGGTTTATTCCTCAGGAACTCCTTCCAAATGTCGATCGATATTTCAGGGAAGCGACAGGAAATAGTAAGCCTTACGGTTTAGATGGACCCCTGTCCGTCTGGGCAAATGATATCAATAATAACGGAGTGATCTTCGATAGTACCGGCACATTAGAAACTGACGAGGGCATCTATTTATTTGTTGGTATGCGCCGAGGCGGACAAGATTATTATGCTCTCGATGTCACCAATCGCTCTGCACCAAAGTTAATGTGGCAAATAAAAGGTGGTACAGGAGACTTTGCAGAATTGGGAGAAAGCTGGTCAAAACCTACCTTTGCTAAAGTTAAATGGGGATGTAGTGATTCCAAGGGTAGCGGTTGTACCATGAAAAACGTATTGTTCTTCACTGGCGGTTATGATGTTAACCAAGATGACTCAGACCTTCCTATCGACGATGTTATAGGTCGCGCCATATACATGGTCGATGCAGAAACCGGTAGCCTACTATGGTCAGCTGGCAACGGATCTGGACACACTGTTAATCTTTCAACCATGAAAAATAGCTTTCCATCTGATGTTACTATCGGAGACCTAAATGCTGACGGGTATGCCGATGTATTATTTGCTGTCGATATTAATGGTCGCATGTGGCGCATGGATTTTAATCACTCGTCACAATCCGCATCCAATTTCTACGTCGGCGGCGGTATTATTGCTGAATTAGGCAGCTCAAATACATCCTTAGATTCCGAAACCCGTCGATTTTACAATAAACCAAATGTCGTGTTTTTTAATCCCACCGGGGCTGCTTCATTCCTTACCATTGGCATTGGGTCTGGATATCGTGCATCCCCCTTAAATACAGAAGTTAAAGATCGATTTTATGTCATCAAGGACTTACACCCATCGACTCCTCCTAGTAGCTATGACTACGCTGGCGCACTACCTCTTCGGTATGGCGATTTATACAATGCGACTGATAACTTGGTACAGGATGGAACCGCCGACCAACAAAAAACAGCTTTAGATGCTTTACGAACAGGCCATGGCTGGTATATCAATCTTGATAGTGGGGGCGAAAAAGTGCTGTCAGATTCAACAACCTTTGCAGGAGCTCTGATTTTCACAACATTTAGTCCTACTGGTATAGCCTCCAGCGTCTGTGGTCCAGATGTTGGCCAAGGAAAGGTGTGGGTTGTAAATATGTTAACCGGTGCCGCCGTCTTCAATTTAAATAATGATGCAAGTGAGATCAAAGATCGGTCAATACCGTTACTTCATGGAGGGCTACCACCTTCTCCATCCATTATATTTGCCGCAAACCCAAGCTCAAACAATAGCAACCCAGCAGAGGTTAGGTCAGGTACCGCAGCGATAACTGTTATTGGTACAGAGGCATTTGATTTCCTTAAAGATATCAGCCCTATTTCAACCCTATATTGGAGAGCGGAAAATGAATAACACTACACGTGGGTTTACACTTATCGAAGTGATGATCACTGTCTCAGTCATCTCAATCATTGTTGCCTTTGCAGTTGGCTCCTATAGCAAACAGATTGGTACGGTTAAAGATAGAGCGGAAGGACAAGCTCACGCGATGGCAATTCTTCAAGCTCAAGAAAGGTATTACAGTGAAAATTACACTTACACAAATGATTTAACCGACTTGGGTTTTTCAAAGGAATTTGACCTACCGTCCGATCAAAATAATTTTCTAACAACCGCAGGTCTCTGCCCTGAATCTGCCCCCTACAATGTCATTAGCGCGTGCGTATTAGTTCAATCTGTTCCACAGGGGACACAGGCAACAAATGGTGAAGGTACAATAACCATCGATTCGCTGGGTAATCAAAACTGGTAAGTATTATTTCTATAATGCCGCTGCTCTAATATTTACCACACGCCAAACCTTGCGCTAAACATCACTACTTCAAAAATTGATGTTTAGCGCGGCTCAATCGCCCGCAAATGCTGCCCTACCGCTAACCATGCCCCTAACCACCCTATAAATGCACTGGTCAAAAGCAACGATAGCGTATTTCCAAAACCAAGGCCTGATAAATCAAAATTACTACTATATAAGTCTGCTAATTGTCCAACCGGGGAATCCACCCAAAATAATACACTTTCAATAATAATCAGCGCAGTAATGCCGCCCGCCAAGCCATACCACAGCCCACAATATAAAAAAGGCCGCCTAACAAAAGCATCTGTGGCACCGACCATTTTTACGATAATGATTTCATCACGCCGTGCCTCAATGGCTAATCGAATAGTATTAATCACCACCAGCAAGACAGCCAAACCCAAACCTAGACCTAAGGCAAATACCAATCGCTCTCCCAGGTCGAGCATCGCATGTAAACGCTGTACCCACTCTGCATCCAGCTCTGCTGACTCAACTTGTTGAAAATCATCGAGTGAAATGCGCAGCTGCTCTGCTTGTGCCGCATCTCGCTGAGCCGGGTAAACAACCACTACTGCCGGCAGCGGATTCTCGTCCAGCTCTTGTAAAAGATCACCAAACCCCGACAACAGCTGAAACTCTTCAAGGGCCTGTTCTTTAGATATAAATTGCGTACGGCCAATATCTACGCGGCGCTCAAGTGATTTTGCAAGCCCCTTTCCATCAAGCTCAGACACGTTTTGTTTTAAATACAATGAAATTTGCGCACTGCCATCCCAATCACGGCTCAACAATTGAGCATTTTTTAACATCACATACAAACCCGCAGGAAGCGCTATGGCAATAGCCAAAACCATAACAGTCATTAACGTAGGCAGTGGTGTTGATAGCAACCGCTGTAAACTTTCCAGTGCAACAACTTTGTGGTGGTTTCGATAGCTTTTGAAGCGTTGTGCAAATGTTGTGGTTTGCACACTAGCACCACGAGGTACTGATGGTTTATTAACTGTCGTTTTATTTACCGGTCGAGAAGGTGCAGCTCGTTTCACTACTCGGCCTCCAATTGCGGTAACTCGTCATCATAGGGGGCCTTTGACAACAAGGCCCCGTCTTCTGTCAGCAATCCATCTCTTAGAATTAGTGAACGATGGTTATATCGGCGAATTAATGATAAATCATGCGTTGCAACAAGCACGGTGACTCCGACATTACTGAACTCTTGAAACAAATCCATTATTTCAGCCGACAATTCAGGGTCAAGATTCCCTGTAGGTTCATCCGCTAACAAAATGGGAGGTTTATTTACCACCGCTCGTGCAATACCGACCCTTTGCTGCTCACCACCCGATAACATAATAGGCAAAAGATTTTCTTTGCTCAGTAATCCCACCTTATCCAAAGCCGCTCGAACTCGTCTCCCGGCATCTTTTCGACTATAGCCACTAATCAACAACGGTAATGCAACGTTATCGAACACCGTTCGATCAAATAGCAATTGATGGTTCTGAAACACCATACCGATTTTTCGCCGGTAATAAGGCACACCCATACGCTTAATTGCACTAAGATTTTGATTATCAACAATAATTTGACCTTGCGTAGGGCGCTCTATTAGGGTCAACAACTTCAGCAACGTACTTTTTCCAGCACCCGAATGTCCCGTGAGAAAAGCCAACTCCCCAACGTCTAGCTGGAATGACACCTGTTGCAAGGCATCCTTACCATTGGCGTAACGTTTACACACTTGTTGAAAGCTAATCATATTACGTTACGTCAACTCGTCATCAAACAACGCCTGCACAAACTCATCTGGGTCAAAGGGGCGCAAATCATCAATTTGTTCACCAACACCGATAAACTTAATAGGTATATCTGTTTTCGCTGCGAGTGAGAATACAACACCCCCTTTCGCAGTACCATCTAACTTCGTTAATGTAATACTGTCCAGGCTGACAACATCATCAAACACTTGCACTTGATTCAATGCGTTTTGCCCTGTGCCCGCATCCAGTACTAACATCACTTCGTGGGGTGCATCAACATCCAACTTACCCAAAACGCGGCGTACTTTTTCTAACTCATCCATTAGATGGGCTTTATTCTGCAAACGTCCTGCTGTATCAGCAATGAGCACATCGACATTTCGAGCTTGTGCGGCTTGCATTGCATCATAAACAACAGAAGCACTATCCGCTCCCTGATGCTGGGCAATCACGGGAATGTCGTTTCTCGCACCCCAAACCTGTAGTTGCTCTACTGCTGCAGCCCGGAATGTATCCCCTGCTGCCAACATGACCGTTTTACCTTCATTCTGTAAGCGTTTTGCTAACTTACCGATCGTAGTGGTTTTACCAACACCGTTAACCCCAACCATAAGGATCACATAAGGTTTTTTACTCGTATCAACAATAAACTCAGACTTATCATTCGCTAAAATCGCTCGCAATTCTTCCTGCAATGCCACATATAACGCATCAGAATCGTACAATTCTTGACGACTTACTCTATCAGTTAGTGCATCAATAATGCGTTTGGTAGCATCAACACCTACATCAGAGACCAATAGCTGTGTTTCGATGTCTTCAAATAATTCATCATCAATCTCCTTCTTACCAATCAGTAATGTCGACATTCCTTTGGTAAAACTTGAGCGGGTTCGGCTTAAACCACTACGAACCCTTCTGAAAAATGATTTATTGTCTACCTCCTCTGACACTAACCGGGGAGCTGTTTCTTCTATTTTTGCTGAAACATTCGCCAATGTATGAATCGAAGTATCGGCAACATTATCAACAACAGGGTCATTGGCAGCAGTAATAGCATCAGGCTCAACACCTGGAACAATAATACCTTGAGCAACAGTAGCGAGGAAATATCGGGCAAAAATATGCTGCTCCGCACTCGCCCCTTCAGGTAATCCACTGCTATTGTTACTACTCGCAGTGGTAGCATCTTGCTGAGAAAAATAGCGAGAAAAAACCGTTTGTTGCTGCGCCATATCGGCCATGATGGAACCTCTACCCTATTCGCACTGTCATTAATACAAAGATCGGTTATCCTACCACTTTCGTTAAGCCCTAAACATTGAAAAAGTCATTTTGTTGGATGTTAAATATATGAAGCAGCGAAACACTCGCAAACCACAAAAGCCATTCACTTCCTTGACCTTATTGAGAGCTGTAATACTGCCTTTATCTCTTGGCCTCATCATGGTTCAACCCCAATTAACGATAGCGGCTGAGTCTCAACAACCTCTACAGCTCTCCCCCAGCGACCGAACCTTTACCCATACATTGGAGAATGGTTTAAAGGTCATTGTCAGAGAAGACCATCGAGCACCGGTGATGGTTAGCCAGATTTGGTATCGCGTTGGTTCTAGCTATGAACCTGTTGGCATCACCGGCGTATCTCATGTGCTAGAGCATATGATGTTTAAAGGTACTCACAACGTACCTACCGATGAGTTCTCTAAACTCATTTCCAGTTACGGGGGGTCTGAAAACGCGTTTACCTCTTACGACTTCACTGGATATTACCAAATGATGAACGCCAACAACCTGCCTCTAAGTTTGGAACTTGAAGCAGATCGTATGGTAAATGCCATATTTCCAGAAAGTGAATTTCTAAAAGAAATTGAAGTTGTTAAAGAAGAGCGTCGTTTACGCACGGATGATAACCCCAACTCCCGCACCTATGAACGTTTCCTAGCTGCCGCCTATATTTCCAGTGGATACCACAATCCAATCATTGGTTGGATGCATGACCTAAATAAGCTTACTTATAAGGATGCATTAGACTGGTATCACACCTGGTACGCACCCAACAATGCCACATTAATTGTTGTGGGGGATGTTGAACACAACAATGTATTCACCTTAGCGGAGCGTTACTTTGGCCCTATTGAAGCCAAACTTCTCCCCAAAGTTACACCTCCCAAAGAAATAGCAGGACTTGGTGAACGACGCATTGAAGTGGAAATCACAGCCCGCGTCCCAGCCATATATATTGGCTACAATGTTCCGGGGATTAATACCGCAAAAGAAGAATGGGAAATATACGCTCTTCGCATGCTGGCTGGTGTATTGGATGGCGGTTACAGTGCCAGAATCGAAACTGAATTAGTCAGAAACCAACAAGTCACTGCCAGCGCTGGTGCGAGTTATGGCGGTTTCTCTAGGGGTGATACATTATTCTATTTCAGTGCAGTTCCCAATCAAAACCATACGGTGGAAGAAGTAGAAAGCGCATTAATGGATCAAATCGAACAACTAAAAATAGAACTCGCACAGCCTGATGAACTCGCTCGGGTTCAAGCGCAGGTAATTTCTGGCATTATTTATCAGCAAGACTCTATTTCTAGCCAAGCCAACCAAATTGGTCGTATGGAAAGTATCGGACGATCCTGGCAAGAAATGGACAAATTTGCTGAGAAATTAAAAGCAATAACACCTGAGCAAATTCGCCTAGTTGCCAAAAAATACTTAGTAAAGAATAGAAAAACCGTGGCTGTTCTAACGCCAAAAATGTAAACATACCCTATTTCAGAAATATCTATATTAGGACAAAATAATGGCTAACAGTTCGCCTTTTAAAACAACCGAACAACGACAACGCTTTAGTCGTAAAACATTAAACATCATCATCATTACTGTCTCGATTATGATTGTATTGTTTTACAATATGCCCGGTGCAAAAATACCCGACAGCATTACCCAAAATGGTGAAGAAACACCCATTTCTCTAACCCCCCCCCCTCAGGCCGAAGCAAGAGTAGAAGTAAAACAAACCGACGCTAAACCCTATATTCCGAAAGACCACCTATCGTCCCTAGATATTATCGCCAAAGCTACACCTAAATCTCATAATATTGACATCCAATCATGGAATACCACCAAAGGCGCCCAAGTACTTTTTGTCGAAGCACCAGAAGTTCCCATGATAGATGTTCGCTTGGTATTTAATGCTGGCGGCGCTCGCGACCCCAAAAAATTACCCGGCCTTGCATTATTAACCAATGGCATGATCACCGAAGGATCGAAGACACATAACATTGATGAAATTGCCGCACACTTTGAAAGTCTTGGGGCCGTTCTAGAAAATAACTCTTACCGTGATATGGCAACCCTTTCACTACGCACGTTATCAGATGAAGATCTTCGACAAAAAGCATTAGACGTTTTCTATGGGATCATCTCATCACCAACATTTCCAGAGGACAGCTTTCAGCGTTTATTAAAACAACTCACTCTTGGTCTAAAACACGAAAAACAAAATCCAAAACAACTTGTTAGCCGACAATTTTATCAATCTTTATACCCAGACCACCCCTATGGACACCGCACTCAAGGTACGGATGAAAGCCTGAAAAAATTAACCATTAATGATCTTAAAAAATTCTACTCCACATATTACGTTAGTAGTAATATGGTAATTGCCATTACCGGAGACATACCACGTAGCGAAGCAGAAACCATCGCTAATGCAGTTGACGCTGCACTAAATCAAGGAAATCCCGCCCCCCGCTTACCAACACCAGCTTCTCTTGCGGAAAAACAAGATCATTTTATTGAATTTCCCTCCAGCCAATCTCATGTGTTAATGGGAGCTTTAGGTATTGAACGCGGTAACGACGATCAGTACGCATTAACACTCGGCAACAGAATTTTAGGCGGCGGCGGATTTGGCTCTCGGCTAACAAAAACAATTCGTCAAGACAAAGGGCTTGTGTATAGCGTTTACAGCCATTTTTCAGCCATGGCTGTAAACGGCCCTTTCATTATGGGCTTACAAACAAAAAATGCATCACGACAAGAGGCCAGTGACCTCATGCTTAATATTTTAAATGAATTCGCCTCCCAAGGCCCTACTGAAAAAGAACTAATCGATGCGAAGCAGCATTTATTAGGGAATTTCCCATTGGGCATCGCTAGCAATAATAGTATTGTTGGTTATCTGGGGGTCATTGGATTTTATAATTTACCGCTAGACTATTTAGAAACGTACCCCAAAAAATTAGAGAGGGTTACGAGCCAAGACATCAAACGTGCCTTTGAAAAAAACATCAATAGAGAGGCATTAATCACCATAGCATTAGGTCAAAAGAACATTACTGAAGAAAAAACACCTTAATATGCCAAGAAAACGTCAGTCATCAAAAAACAACGCCGCCAACAATTCTTCTAAAAGCTATTCTAAGAACAGTCACCATCAACTGCGTATTATTGGTGGGCAATGGCGCAGCCGAAAGTTAAGCTTTACCGCTACTGAAGGTCTTCGCCCGACACAAGATAACGTAAGAGAAACATTATTTAACTGGTTAATGTATGACGTAGAAGGCGTTAGCTGCTTAGACCTTTTTGCTGGAAGTGGTGCACTAGGATTAGAAGCCTTATCCCGTGGTGCAAAACATGTGCAATTTATCGAAAAATCTCACACCGCAGCAAAACAACTCAATCAACATTTACTCACCTTGGAATGCTCACGCGGCAATGTCAAAAATACAGATGCATTAGATTACTTATCAACACCGGTTAAGAAGGCTTTTGACGTGATTTTTTTAGACCCACCGTTTAATCAGGACCTATTAATACCCTGTTGTGAATTGCTAACTCAACAGGGTTACTGCCAAACAGACACCTTTATTTATGTTGAAGCAGAACTCAATGTTGATCTATCAAAACTGCCTGAGCAATGGAACGTAATTAAAGATAAAAGCCAGTCATCAAAACATATTGTATTGTATCAACAACAATGACCATAACAAACTAAGCTTAGGTTACTATTCAAACTATTGTCATTACCACCTATTCCCGTCTATTCTTAATGGATAACTCTTTGGGAGGTGACATGAGCATATCGAACCAAATACAAAGCTGCCTAACAGAACAAGGCATTCAGTTTACCATCATTAGTGGTGAGGCAGTGAATCCATTACATCAACTACGCAGCGCCAATGAAGTATCCAGTAACGCCATTGTCACAATGGTTGTATTAGAAGACTCCATTGGCAAAGCTCAAGTACTTATGCCTGCCAACAGCTTCCTCGACCTCACCCGACTCTGTGAAGCGCTAGGGCGAAACTTTCAAGGTATCACCCAAGAAGCCAGTACCCGGCTCGCCGAAAAACATGGGGCCGAAAAAATTCCCGCTATCCCTCTGCTCAACGACATTCCCACTGTCGTCGACAAAGCATTACTCAATAGCGAAAGGCTCTACCTCGAAGTGGGCAATTCAGAATCCTATCTAGAACTAAGCCAACAAGAATTTCTCAAACTTGTCGAAACCGCAGAAACTGGTGACTATTGCATCCCAACAACCAATTTAATACCGCAAAGCTCAGCCGACAAAGAAAGTAACGTAAAACAGATTAACCAAGCTGTTGAGCAATTTACGTCGTTACGGATTCAACAACGTCTAGAGCAAACACTAGAAATGCCACCTCTACCAGAAACGGCTGAACGTATTATTCAACTGCGTATCAACCCAGAGGCCGGCGTCGGTGAACTAGCGGAAGTAGTAGAAAAAGACCCCAGTCTTGCAGCTCAAGTCGTGAGCTGGGCCAGCTCTCCCTACTATGCAGCCCCAGGCACCATAAAATCCGTACACGACGCCGTTGTTAGGGTTCTCGGATTTGATCTAGTCATTAACTTAGCTTTGGGGCTATCCCTTGGTAAAACCGTAGAAATCCCCGACGATGGCCCTCATGGCATCACCCCATATTGGCAACAAGCCGTCTGTAGCGCGGCTATGATGGAAGGTTTGGTTAAAGCCATGTCACCTGACTCTCGACCGTCGATGGGGTTAGCGTATCTCAGCGGGTTATTACACAATTACGGGTATTTGGTACTTGCACATATTTTCCCCCCTTACTTCTCTCTCATTAACCGTTACATAGAAGCAAACCCCCATGTCTGCCACGTTCATGTAGAACATCACTTATTAGGAGTAACACGAGATCAAATTGGCGGGGCGTTAATGGAATGTTGGAATATGCCTGAAGAGGTCGTCTCTGCTTTACGCTACCAACATTCTCCAGATAATGACGGTGAGCATGCTGTTTACAGCCAGTTATTGCATGTTGCCACTCAAGCCATGATTAACGCTGGTTTAACACAAGGGCCTAGAAAACAGCTTGATACATCATTATTAACAACATTAACGCTCGATGCTGATGATGTTGAAGCCGTTATTCAACGTCTAGTAGAAAGTAAAGATGATCTAATGTCGATGGCGAGATCGCTAGAGAGGTAAATTAGGGAAATAGTGTAGAGGAATCCCCAAGGCATGGACGCCTAAGAAACCAGCACTGATCTAATTACCTGCCAACGCGGTATCCTTGTAGCCATCACGCCTTGCTTTTTTAAACGCATTTAAAATCGCGTCTTCACACAAGCCCATAAAAACTTCAAATTCAGGAGTTTTATACTGAGTGATCAACTGTCTAATATCATTACTTGAGGTTTGTTTAAACAAATATAAATAAAACACCCTAGCATTTTCGTTGATATGGCTGCCCACTCGCTGCCGGTATTCCATCAATTCTTTTTCCAGTACATCTTCTGGCAGCTCCTGGCTCGACTTCATCCAAGACACATTCGCCAATAAATTTTTTCTCAACTCAACTTTTATTTCGGTTTCAATTCGTGTTTGTCGTAATGAATAATCCAGCGTCTCTACCAGGCCAACCCGACTTTTATTAGGCTCACGCTCTTGAAGTTGTACCTTATAACTGCGCATATGACCATAAGCAACTTCATTGTCGGCATCTTCTTGCAATTGCCTAAAATTAAGTACGTCAGGGGCTTGCAGCATCTTCTTGACCTCTACAAGCTGATTTTCGGACATTCGCGACTGCAAATAACTCAAAATGCTTTGCTTTATCTCTGACGCCTGCAAACGAGCTTTCAAATTTGCTCGTAACCGCTTAAGTTCTTGCGCCGTTAGCTGCATCGCTGACGCTTCAAGATTACCAATTTCTTGGTTAATCAACGCAGGCATTTGCCGCAATAGTTCATAAACACCACTTTCATGAAGTGCATATTTAATCATCAACTGTTGATTAGCTTCTGCTTTAGCGCTCATAAAAGGGGATACGGATTGTTGCGTTACATCATTCGTCGCATTCGGTTGCGCATATACTAGCCCCCCCGTAAAAGACAATATCAATGCAGATGCAACACCTACTATACGTTTCGTACAAAAAGAAATACTGTTTCCCCTAAAGTATGTTACTTGCGACATAAAAGGCCCCCACAAACCCTTATAAATTACTCACACACCCTTAGTATAGCTCTAAATAACAACCTAAAAAAAAGCCGTTATGTTTTTTTCTTTTTCTTCTTAGGTGGTAAATATTTGCTAACACCCATAAACCACATCATCAAACTAACATCACCATCCGTTTTGATATCTTGAGCTTGCATACCTTTCATAAAAACTGCTGGATCTTTACCCGCAGCCATAATGGTATCAAACGCATAGGCCGCATCTTTAAATGCTAACGTCATTGAAGGATCAGGGTGAATACCAGGAGACGCTGTAACACGATTATTAGTGACATGATAGTGACGACCAATACCGCCATCAATTGTTCGAAATTGCAGTACAAAGTCTTTGCCATCTAATTGCTTTTGAAAACCTTCATTGTGCCGACTTAACCAACTCATTCGCCACCCAAGAATCAACAACATAATCCAAAATTTCATACTCTTACTCTACTAGACAATTACAGTACCTACCGCTGCAGTGTAGGCTGTTTGGTATAAGGGGGACATTGTAACGTTATGACTGCGCTGCAACTTTAGTTTTTAGTGCTTTTCCCGGTTTAAAATTCACGCCATTACTGGCGGCAATTTTGATGGTTTCACCCGTTTGAGGGTTACGCCCATCACGTGCAGCCCTAGGCCGCACGTCAAAAGCGCCAAACCCAATAAAACTGACACGATCATTTCGGCTTAACGCCAACGTTATCTCGTCCAGTATCACGTTAAGCACGTCTCTTGCATCATCTTTCGAGATGGATAGTTGCTCTGCTAACTGGGCTTCTAGATCAGTTTTAATCATCGATTTAGTCTTCTACTTCTTCAAAGTCATCTTTACCAACGCCACAATCAGGGCATAACCAATCTTCATCAACATCAGCCCATAACGTTCCTGCTGTAACGCCATTTTCTGGGTCACCCAATGCTTCATCATAGATATATCCGCAAACAATACATTCGTACTTTTTCATGACTTACTCTCTTGTGATTTCGGCCCGTTGAGTCAAATCAACAAGGCTAGGCATTTTGCAGGGCTAAAGTACGTGTCCCGTTGCTAAAAATCAAGCGACAGTAGCGCTTGAATAGGTTTTATTCGGTGAAT
>CAJXZM010000074.1 GCA_913063125.1 uncultured Gammaproteobacteria bacterium
GGCCGCCGGATTACATTGACACCTATGCTAACCAAACTCATTACACGTCTATACCATGTGTCTCGTGAACCACACATATTCATCACCAAGTTCGGCCTGTTTTCCCTAATGCTTGTAGTGCCCGTAGTAATAATGCTGGCACAAATGCTAATTGAAAGCCAAGAGCAACAGGATGCTCTTAATCACAAACAAAAAAATCTTCGCATTATAGAGGCCCTGCTAAAAACCCAAGCCAAAACAGAAATTTTACGCGACCTTAGTCTATTAGCCACATATGGCCGTGACAATGGCGCCAAAGATGACTTCAATCGCAGCATTCTTTCCCTAAAAGAAGAAGTCACCAACCTTAAATCCCACAGCCAAGACCTCAATGACAATTTTTTGGTGGGTTTAAATCTCGACCAGTTATCCAAAGAGCTGGGGCGCGTCACACTAAGTGCGGGTTTAGAAATGGGAGCCGATCAGCTAACCTTTAACCGCTACCATGAATTTGTTTCCAATATTTACCAGCTTCAGTCACGACTTGCAGATCAGTCAGCTATGTTTACCGACAAAGACACACTGTCCCTGCAACTGATTTATCTCGCCCTCGAAGAATTCACCCGTTTTTCTAAGCTTTCAGGGCAAGCCCGCTCATACGGCAGCTACTATCTAGACCGAGGTTTCGTCACCTCCGCAGGCTCTATCACTCTGGAAAACACCTATGACAAACTAACACTTATCTCAGACCAAATGGCTGAACGAGCTAACGATATTAGAAAACAGTTTCCTGAACTTCAAGACACCCCAAGCTCACCCTTACCTAAAGGGGTCTTTACTAATATACAAACACTAGCAGACCACCTAGACACAAACGTTATCCAAAGCCCCGACCTTGAAATGTTTTGGCGTAACTTTTTCACTTCAGCATCCGACTCTATCAATAAAACGCTAGAAGCCCGACTTACGCTACTAACCTTCGTAGCTAACCGCTATCAAGATCGAAAAGCTGAAATTGAAAGCCGTCAATGGTTATACATTGCAGGGTTCTTAATACTGACCCTGATCCTGACAATAATGTACTTAATGGACCAAAAGGAAGCGCAAGAGAAAATCCGTACAAATAAGGAAAAAGATAGCATTGAAGCAACAGCTCAAGCCAAAAGTGAATTCTTAGCCAACATGAGCCATGAAATTCGCACTCCTATTAATGGTGTTCTAGGCATGGCAGACCTACTTCAAGACACAACTCTAGACGCAGATCAATCTCGCTACTTATCTGCCATTCAGGTTTCAGGGCAATCCTTACTTTCTATTATCAACGATATTTTAGACTTCTCTAAAATTGAGTCTGGCAAACTTGAAATTGAACGTGTCACATCTGACATTCCTCAACTGATTGACCAATGCCTTTCGATCTTTCAACAACCCGCCTATCAAAAGTCCCTAGATTTATTAGTCGACATTGCTCCTAGTGTTCCTGTTGAAGCTGAGATCGACCCTACGCGTATTCGCCAAATCTTACTCAACTTTCTAAGTAATGCGCTTAAATTCACCGAGACCGGTAGCATCACCGTTAGCGTAAGTTTAGAAGGTATAAAAAACCAACATCACCTTCGCTTCGCAATTCGTGACAGCGGGATAGGTATTACTCCTGAACAGAAGTCACATTTATTTAAAGCATTTGAACAAGCGGATGCATCAATCACCCGTAAATATGGTGGTACTGGACTAGGATTGGCTATATCCAAACAACTCACCCTATTGATGCTAGGAGACATTGGCGTTGACAGTAAGGAAGGCGAAGGTTCAACATTTTGGTTTACCGTCGCGATTGAATCCCCAAGTACAAGTGCAAAATCAACCGAATTCGCTCATTGGGTTCCTGACGCTACAGCCAGAGAAGAAATGGGGATTGCGCTATCCAACAAACAATATCAACAAGAAATCGTCACCCTGCTCGAAACATGGGGTTTCTCCGTAGTAACGCTAAAAGACCGAAAACACCTCGAAGAATGGTGGAAATCTACATCTTCAAAAAATAAAGCTATTGTTGATGCTCACTCATACTCCTGGCTGCCTGACGATGCCCACTCAAAAGAGATAAAATCACGGCTAATGGCATATCACCAACCTATTCCAGGCCATAAAAAGGCGTTTAGTCATATTCAACATTTTTTACATACACCGCTATCTATACTGCAGCTAAAAACAACCTTAGGCAACATCTCCCAAGCTAGCTCAAATAACTCATCGGCCGGCGGTAATACAGAGAAACAATTTAATGGCCAACATATCCTTGTAGCAGAAGACAACACCATCAATCAGATGGTAATATCAGGATTACTCAAGAAACTTAACTTAAAGGCTACTTTAGTTAACAATGGCCAGCAAGCTGTTGATTATTATCAACAACCCGAAACTCCGGTTGACTTGGTTCTGATGGACTGGGAAATGCCAGAAGTTGATGGTGTTACCGCCAGCCGAATGATTCGTCAATGGGAAAAAGATCAAGGCCTTCTCTCCACTCCTATTATCGCGTTAACAGCACATGCGTTGGCAGGTTATGAAGAACGGGTTTATGATGCAGGTATGCAGCAAATGTTAACAAAACCTATCAATAAGGATTTATTGATACAAACCTTCGACACCTACTTGAAACAACAGAATACAACACCACAACAAGATGGCCAGATAATCCCAGGATTCAATGATTCAGACAGAACACAAAAAACCTAAACACCTCTTTACACCAATACAATGGGTGTACGCCGAGCTCATTCACTTTAAATTCTTCCATTCACAGCCCTCATCATCCCCCCTATCCAGCACTTTTTTAGAGAACAATTTTTTGGTAGCTATGTTGCTACTTTGTCTATTCACAGCGCCCAATACCTACGCCAACGTTAACGCAAAAGAAGCGATGCGTCTAAAACATGACCTCACTCCCTTGGGGGCAGAACGCGCCGGCAATAAATCAAAGTCGATTCCTCGCTGGACGACGGATAAAATGACTTGGAAAAAGCACAAAGCCTGGGTGCAACACATCCAAACAGAACTCCCGCTCTACCATATTACCCCTCGGAATTATAAGAAATTCCAGCATCTACTCAGCGTTGGCCAGACTGAAATGCTGAAGGCTTACCCTGATACCTTCACCATCCCTGTCTACCCATCCCACCGAACGGCTAAAATTCCCGAATGGCTATATGAAAATGCCTTTAAAAATGCGCTAGATGCCAAAACTACGAATAACGGGGAAGAAATATCAAATACCTGGCCTGGCTTACCTTTTCCCATCCCTGGTTCGGCCAAAGAAGTCATGTGGAACCATCAATTGCGCTGGAAAGGTATTTCTTTTAGTTTGAAAACCCTAGAGGCCACTATCAATCGAAACGGCAAGTATCGCATTATTGAAAACACTGTGGATGTATATTCTATCTTTCATGATCCAAACCGAAACCGAACGGTTGATGACTGGCGCTATGTTTTTTATCTCTCCTATATTACCGCCCCCTCAAAGCTTGCTGGAGGAGCTTATTTAACCCACGAGTCCATCAATCCATTAAGCAAACCTCGCCAATCTTGGATGTATATTGCAGGTCAACGTCGACTACGCCGCTCCCCAGTCATGGGTTATGATGCACCGACATTTACATCTGACGGCCTAAGAATGATGGATGAAATAGACATGTATAACGGTGCGATGGATCGTTATAATTGGAGACTAATGGGTAAACGGGAAATGGTTATTCCTTATAATAACGATAAATTACAAGCTGCCCTGCAAAGCAAGCCCTCTCTATTCACCGCAAATCACCTCAATCCAGAATTCACACGCTTTGAAAAACACCGGGTCTGGGTTGTTGAGGCAACACTCAAAACAGATAAAAAACATCTTTACAATAAGCGTGTTTTTTATATTGATGAAGATACCTGGAGCGTGGCGATGATTGATATCTATCGAAATCCCTCAGACTTCTGGCGAACAAGTTTTCGGTACTCTGTTTACTATGATCAAATGCCTGGAATTTTAAGTGCCGCCGACGCTCATCACGACCTTGAAGAGCGCATGTATTATGTACAAGGTGTCCGACTCAAAGATGCAACATTTTCAACCACTCCGCCACCTGTTAGTTATTTTATGCCTGGAAATATTCGGCAACGGCTAATTCGCTAGAATGCCAGGCGCACATTGAAACCCACAAAAAAAAACGACATACCAAGGTATGTCGTTTTTTATATCAAGCATCATCAAAAGCCTATACAGACCTAAATAACTAGCCTAATAGCTACTACGCTACAGCAACACTAACCGCATCGCTTTCCCAAACACCGTGTTTAGTACAGTATGACTGCGCTACAAGTTCAGCATTCTTTGTTAATACAACGTCAAAAGTAACGGTTGCATTACCTTTTTCGCCTTGGCCGCCTAAAGCGCCAGCAAGCATTGTTGCTTCAGCAAGCTTAGTGTCTTTGTTGTAAAGAGCTATACCAGAAATATGGTGATCCGTATCATCAGGGTGAGAATATTCGTTACCCACTTTAACTGTCACCTTGAAAGCTTCACCAACTGTAGCTGAAGGCTCACAGTGAACAAAGGGTGAATGGCGGTCGATGTAATCTTTCTTCGCTTCACGGTCGATTTCGTTAATATCTTCGTATCTATTGATCTTTGGCATTGCTATCTCTCCGGTAACCTATTAAATCCGGAGGGGATCCTACTAAAGCTTCTGCAAAACTGCAACGTAAACAGTCTATCTATGCCTAATTATCTTCTGTTCCACCCCCATACTATACTCACGAACGCCTACTCTACCATCGTGCAATATCGTCCAATAAGAATGCCGTGTTAGCTTGCAGTTGCTCAGGGGACACAAGCCTCTGCGACACAATCAACGCTTGGACTTGCATCAACAAAAACTCCGCAGCACTCTCTGCATCCAGCACTACCGTTATTTCCCCTGCATTCTCTGCATCTTGTAAGGCCGTAACAAACCCTTGGCGTAAGCGATCAAACACACTCGCAACATAGGGCCTTACTTCTGGGTTGGTGACAGAGGCTTCTTGTACTGCATTCTGCATAAAGCACCCGGACTTAATAACGCCCGCAGCTAGAATGGTGCTTAGGTTAAGAAAATATTGCTTAATTCGCTGCATACCAGGCCCATCCGATAATAGAGGCCCTGTTAGTGGCTCAAATATTTGTGTTGTATAGTGCTGTAACGACTTAAAAAAAAGCGCTTCTTTATCACCAAAAGTATTGTAAATACTAAACCGGTTAATACCCATGGCATCAACAAGGTCTTGTAACGATGTCCCATCATATCCATGCTGCCAAAATTGCATCATTGCATCCGTCAGCTTCTCCTCAGGGTTAAATGCTTTTGTTCTTGCCATAATACAACATCCTAATACGGGCACACGCTACTACTTGCTAGACCTAATACTGATTAGTTTACCATGAAAAATAATATTTGACCGCTCGTTCCGTTATACTTATTATAACTAAACATTCATTCTGGTAAGGTATTTCCTATGAAACTTTATGACACAACCATGGCACCTAATGCTCGCCGCGTTCGTATGTTTCTTGCAGAGAAAGACATCAATGTTGACTGCATCGATATTGATTTACAAAAAGGCGATAACTTAACTGCGGAGTTTCGTGCAAAAAACCCCTTTGCCAAGGTGCCCGTATTAGAACTGGATGACGGTACAATAATTTCTGAATCCGTGGCTATTTGCCGCTATTTTGAAGAAACCCAACCAGAACCAGTATTACTTGGTACCACAGCATTAGAAAAAGCAAATATTGAAATGTGGCAGCGCCGCGCCGAATTCGGTTTTTTACTACCCACAGGAATGTCATTTCAACACTGCTCTGGTTTTTTCAAGGACCGTATGACCCCAAACCAAGCGTGGGGAGAGGATTGTAAGAAGTCTGCTTATGGATATTTAAAACTTCTCAATCAACACCTTTCTAATTCAACGTATTTAGCAGGTGATCACTTCAGCATTGCAGACATTACCATGCTCACCACCTTAGATTTCGGTCGCGTCATCGATATTCGATTGAACGACAAGCATGAACATGTTCAACGCTGGTATGACCTGGTATCACAGCGACCCAGCGCTAAAGCATAACAGCACCCCCCAAAATCACACCACTTTTAGCAAGAGGATAATTCATGATTGAGCTATACACCGCATCAACTCCTAACGGCTGGAAAGCATCTGTTGCCTTAGAAGAAATGGCGCTAGATTACAAAACTATCGCCATTAATATAATGTCAGGAGACCAAAAAACACCTGAATTTACTGCCCTCAATCCTAACGGCCGAATACCCGCTATCGTAGATACCGAAAACGATAACTTTGCCGTCTTTGAATCTGGCGCAATCATGATATATCTGGCAGAAAAAACAGGAAAGTTTCTACCCTCCGATATCAAGCAGCGATCACAAGTTATTCAGTGGTTAATGTTTCAAATGGGAGGAGTAGGCCCTATGATGGGGCAAGCCAACGTTTTTTTTCGATACTTCCCTGAAAAAATTCCTGCAGCCATCGAACGCTATCAAACAGAATCAAAACGATTATTAACCGTGCTTGATAACCAGCTAAAAGATAACGAATATCTGGCAGGGGATTACAGCATTGCCGATATGGCCAATTGGTGCTGGGCCAAAACCTATGCATGGTCAGGTGTTGAAATTGATAATTTACCAAGTTTGCAACGCTGGCTCGATCAGATCAACGAACGCCCAGCCGTGCAAAAAGGCGTATTAGTTCCGGGGAAGATCGATGCAGAGACGTTAGTAAAAGGTGCTCAAAATATCGTAACAGGCATTAAGAAATAATTATTACTGGAACTCATTAGGCATAATTATTCTATAAAATTCATTCTGCGGATCTCACCGTCATTGCTAATGACATATATGCAAGATCCGTAGAATAAATCCATTTTTATTTTACCCCCGCAACAACCTGTACAGTATTTCTATAAGGGAAGATCGGCAGAGCCAACTGCCCCTCCACCGAGGCACTTGAAAACCACCCTTCTGGATTAAACCAATATTGAGAAGAAAAACCCTGTAGCACAATACCGATCGTATCTCCCTTTTCTAACTGACTAGAAATCGCAGGCATATCCACATCATAATACCCATCTCCGGGTAATGGCGTGTATTGCTCACTTAATACATGTATATAGGGGCTATCATTTTTACGCACGCCGACCGCAGCAAATAAGACACCGTCTTTTTCATCGACATTTGTTTTTAACGTGAGTTTTACTTGGGGAATGCCAAGAACATACCCCGCTTCTTCTATGACCTTTAATGGCAAAAACCCTGGTCGAAATGTTCCTCCCTCTAGCGCCTGATCTTCTAATGCAGGAGTCTCACTAGAAAAAGACACTACACCTAACATATGATCTATTGGCTCTAGGAACATTTCAAACCACCCCGTTTGAATTAGACTCACTTCGGTTTCCTTGAATACAAAGATATCCCCCCCCGCAGGAACAGATTCTACAACTAAACCATCGTCATCGGAAAATGTCAGACAGACATCAGGGATTGGGTTAAGTGGTGGTATACCTCGCAATTTCTCATTCCACCATTGCACAATCATATCAACAGTTTGAAACTTCTGGTCGCCACAAACAATTGTCCCTTGCGTGTTAAACAATGGCATGCCCGACCACGCTTGAGATGGCCAAGGTAGAATATGCCCATCTTGTATTCCCATCAGGCGAACATCCCTCCCCCCTTTCAATGCACAATTACGATTCTTTACCGCCTGATTAATTGAAAAAACCGTATCTCGAAAGCCTTGCAGTAACAACATATCCGCTTGAGGGTACTGCCCTTTCTCACAAAAATAACGAGGACTCCGCTTTACAAGATCTTGTTTTGCAGCCTCATTCATTTTTCCATTTATCAGCGCAAGATATTCATCATCCAACATCTTCCCAAAATCAAACCCACTGGTGACACCGCCTGCCCCCATCAAAATAGCACCCCAATAGGTTTTAACGTGATCATTCGGCGCTATCGATTCTGCCAGGTCATACCACGTAGCAATAGGTACTAGTGCATCAATACGAGCATCCTGAATACTTGCCATAATTTGTGCGCCTCCGCCGTAACTTTCACCTACCATACCAATGGCCAAGTCACCCGAAGTATCTTTACTTACACGAGGAAGGTGACGTTCGATCCAATCAATAACCGAACTCACATCTCTAACTTCAAAGTCCGGGTCCATTAACGTTACATCACCGTCACTTTCCCCAAAACCACGCTGATCAAAAGAAACAACCCAATAACCATTTTCCCAGGCTGCTAAGCTGGCTTCCCCTGTTAAAATTAGTTGCCCATAAATACTCATCGGTCGCGGCATACGAAAACCACCGAAGCCATGAGTAGACACAATAACGGGAGCACTTTCACCTACAGATAACGCTGGCTGATAAACGGTTGCGGCAATAAACAATCCATCATGAGTAGGTATTTTTACTTGGAAATACTGAGACTCTAGCTGCGCATTGGGGTTGGGGTACTGGGTTTTAATATCCACGACAGAACATGCTGATAACCATATACTTATCGCAAGAAACATCAATTTCTTCATACCGCTCTCCTTATTATTGTTATTACAAAAATCAATACCCGTCACAACATTCCGCCAGACTGAGCAGTCGAACAAGCATTTTATAGCGCCATTAGTTCAAACGGTAGGGTCAAAAAACACTACTACAAGTCGCTTCAGCCAATTACAATGACAACTACCTGATTCAAAAGACAAAAAGTGAACTTTATATGCCAGACGCGCCAGAATTAAAACACCAACAATTGCAGTATCAAAAACTCGCGTATCAAGACAGTTACATTCGCACTATTTTACAGAACACAAAAACCATTGCCCTTGTGGGCGCAAGTAATAAGCCACATCGCGCTAGTTATCAAGTCATGGGATTTCTACAAAACAAGAAATATCGAGTCATTCCAGTTAATCCCAAATTGGCAGGCAGCGAGCTTTTGGGAGAAACCGTATACGCGTCCTTAAGCGCTATTCCTGATGCTATTGATATGGTAGATATTTTCCGCAACTCCGCAGCGGCAGGTTTAATTGTCGAAGAAGCCATCCAAATTTCCCCAAAGGTTATTTGGATGCAATTAGACGTAATAAATAGTGAAGCCGCAAAAAAAGCCGATGAAGCTCACATCCAAGTCATCATGGATCGGTGCCCAAAAATTGAATATGTGCGTCTAGGTATGCAGTTACTACCGTGGTAACAATCTTAGCAACAACCTTAATTACTCCAAATACTCCAATGGCAACGGCGAGTGATCTACAACCTTACGTAAAACAAAACTTGAATGTACACCCGTAACACCTTCTATTCGAGTTAACCGCCCTAATAAAAATTCTTGATACCTATCCATATCCGGTACAACAATTTTTAAGAGATAATCCGACGACTGCCCCGTAATCAAGGCGCACTCCAATACCTCAGGATATGAACAGACCTCTTTTTCAAACCGCTCAAAGCGATCTGGAGTATGACGATCCATGCTAATAAATAGCAATGCAGTCAGTTTTAGTCCCAGCTTTTCAGGGTTTAACAACGTGACATGACGATCAATATAGCCTGCATCCTCTAGCTGTTTCACTCGCCGAGAGCAGGGAGATGGAGATAACCCAACCGCGTCAGCCAATTCCAAATTACTAATTCTTCCATCTCGCTGCATTTCAACCAAAATGCGCTTATCTGTACGATCCAACACCATAACATGAACCTCAAAAGCCCTTAAAATATCAATAAGAAGCACAATAAATCAACAATTGACATAATATTAGAGAATAATTGCGTAAAAGGCTATTTTTTACAGCATATTCGCAACCACTCACCATCAAATCCACCCTATACTTCTTTCACTGGTTCGGCAGCAAGCAAGCAACGGTTTATCCAACCTGAATGGCGCCCAAAAGGTACCACCCGCTTCTGTAATGGCTTTATCAAAGCCTATGTGATCATTTCTAAACGTATTTGCCCATTACCCTTTTTCACACACCAGGAACCTCACATGATCTTCGCAACAAGACGACTTGCATAGCCACCGGTACTGCCGGTGGCATCCCGTTTTAATTCTCCCCACATATACACTTACTAATGACACCCACGGGATTCATATCATGGCGTTTAATCATCAAAAATATCAACCGTTCCACCCTATTCAAAAAACTGATCGACAATGGCCCAACAAACAAATCACACAGGCACCCAAATGGTGTGCTGTAGATTTACGAGATGGCAATCAAGCATTGATAGAGCCTATGAATGTCGATCAAAAAGTCGCGTTGTTTCAGCTTCTTGTTAAATGTGGGTTTAAAGAAATTGAAGTTGGATTCCCTGCTGCGAGCCAGCCAGATTTTGACTTCGTGAGAAAAATCATTGATGAAAATATGATTCCTCACGATGTAAGCATTCAGGCTTTAACCCAAGCCAGAGAACCCTTAGTTGAAAGAACATTTGAAGCATTACATGGTGCAAAAAAGGCAGTAGTACACGTTTACAACTCCACATCCCCTGTTCAACGTGATCAGGTATTTGGATTAGACAAATCAGGTATTAAAGCTATTGCTGTTGCTGGTGCAACGATGGTCAAAAGTATTTCTCACAAATACCCCGAAACACAGTGGAATTTTGAATACTCGCCAGAAAGCTTTAGCGCTACTGAGCCCGAATTTGCACTTGAGGTATGTAATGCTGTGCTTGATGTTTGGCAACCCAACCCATCACAACGAGCGATTATTAATTTACCAGCAACCGTTGAATGCACAACGCCTAACGTTTTCGCTGACCAAGTGGAGTTTATCCATGAACGCATCCGCTACCGAGAGTGGATAGATATTAGTGTCCATACTCACAATGATCGTGGTTGCGCTGTGGCAGCAGCAGAGTTAGCCGTTATGGCCGGAGCGGATAGAGTGGAAGGCACATTGCTTGGTAATGGTGAGCGTACTGGTAATATGGATATTGTCATTATGGCAATGAACTTGTACACCCAAGGTATTAACCCAGAATTGTATTTGGCCGATATGGACGAAATTATCCGTACCGTTAAAGAATGCACAAATATTCCTATTCATCCCCGACATCCCTGGGCCGGTGAATTAGTCTTTACTGCTTTTTCAGGAAGTCATCAAGATGCCATTAACAAGTGTTTGCAACAACAAGACGTTACCACGCCTTGGAAAGTAGCCTACCTACCCATAGATCCAAAAGATCTTGGGCGCAGTTACCAAGAAATTATTCGCATCAATAGCCAATCTGGTAAAGGTGGCGCCGCGTTTATCTTGCAGAATGAATTTGGCTTACAAATGCCTCGCTGGTTACAACTAGAATTTAGCCCTGTGGTCCAAAAAGCTACCGAGTATCACCAAGGTGCCTTAAGCCCTGAAACCATTTACGAACTATTCTTATCAGCATTTTCACCCAGCACCCCCTGGGCATTAGAACATTATAATTGGGACGATCAAAAAGGGCTAACGGCAACAGTGAACTCACAAGAGTTCCCTGACGAACAACCTTATGAGCTAAATGAAAAAAGCGACGGCCCATTACATGCATTTATTTCTGCAATGAGCAAAAAAACAGGGTTTAACATTGAGATTCAGGATTATGAAGAACATGCCATTCACCAACCGGTTGAAGGTGAAACGTGTCAAACAGGAAGCAGAGCTCAAGCAGTAACCTATATTAACTTAAAAATAGAGGGTGTTAACGCATACGGAACAGCAATCGCAACCGATACACTAGGTGCAGCCTTACAGGCCTGCCTTTCTGCGATAAACTATGCAATAACAAGTGAAGCTGTATGCAAGACAGCGTCACGACAACAAACTGCGTAAACTCGTCTTTAGGTTAATGTTACATGGTCACGAACAACCTTTTCTCACCACTACCTCAAGACCTATCTTCAGAAGTATTTGAGACCCTAGCACAAGGCAGCAACGTAAGAATTGAGCGCATCGTGTCCATGGGCCATAGCACTGCAGATAATCAATGGTACGACCAGGATGACCACGAATGGGTCATCCTGGTACAAGGTAGTGCTACTGTTCAGTTCGCAGACTCCCCTACGTTAACTCACCTTTCTCCAGGGGACTACATTAACATCCCAGCTCACACCAAACACCGAGTAGCGTCTACCGATCACAACGACATTACCATTTGGCTCGCCGTTCATTATCAGTAAATGTTGTAGTTCACTGCATCTTTATCACTTTTGAGTACATTTAGGCTATTTCCTCTACAAACAACATCAAAAGCGCTAGAATCAAGCAATAAACAACCTATTAACGTGGGCTAACCACTTACAAATCATTACATTTGATGATTACATTTCGTGGACGGAGCTTTGGTTTAATGGAACACTACCGCCCCGACTGCATGTCCAATTCATGCCCTGTTACGAATGCGCCAGACGCCGGAGCAAGATGACTGATTTTGATGATATTCGCCCCTATAGAGATCATGAAGTACGTGATGTAATTGAAAAATTACTGAATGGGCCTGACCTCATTCACACGATGCTACATCACAAGTATCCCAACATACATTCGTGGGCCGAAGTTCCGCTTTCATTAGTGGTGAGATGGCTCATAAAGCGCGAACTAAAATCCGTTAATACCGTCTATGACTTTCAAACATTGTTGGCACAGTACCTATCCGCCAATGTTAAAAAGACCACCTCCGGATTTACCTCCAGCGGCCTTGATCAACTCGATCCAACGCAAAACTATACCTTTATCAGCAACCACCGTGATATTGCGATGGATCCTGCCTTTGTTAATCTAGCATTACATAATGCTGGCAGAGATACCGTTGAAATTGCCATCGGTGACAATTTGCTGGCAAAGCCATTAGTTTCGGACTTAATGCGGCTAAATAAAAGCTTTACCGTACAGCGCTCCGTTCAGGGCATAAAAAACAAGTACAAAGCATTCACAAACCTATCGACCTATATCAGTAACCGTTTAGAGCAGGATTCCTCTATTTGGATTGCTCAACGTGAAGGCCGCGCAAAAGATGGCCTTGATAAAACGGACCCCGCTATCATAAAAATGCTAACGATGTTCGGCAAGAAGAAACGCCTAAGCTTCTCTGAAACGGTTAACAAATTGAATATCGTGCCTGTTTCCATTTCCTATGAGTTCGACCCCTGTGATTTGTTAAAAGCCGAAGAACTACAAACCACTGAGAAACACGGGCAATATGAAAAGGCCGAAGGAGAAGATGTTCAAAGCATCATCAATGGTATTTCAAAACCTAAAGGCCGGGTACACGTTAGCTTTGGCACTCCCATAACTGGCGATTATGACAGTGCTGAACAAGTCGCTGATTTAATCGACGTACAGGTGCTGAGCAATTACCAACTGCATGTTTCCAACCTTGTCGCTTTTGAACAGCTTGATCTAAAAGCTACGCTACTCAATGGTTTGCAAGGTGACAACGTAAAACAAATTCAAGACAAAGCCCAGCAAGCCCTACAAAAATGGCGCAGCAAAAATGCCGCGGAATATAGCGCACAAGCAGCCGAGTTCACACAGCGTATTCAACAATATCCGCAACGTCTTCAATCCTACATCTTAGCCATGTACGCCAACCCACTGATTGAAAAATATCGCATGCAAATGGAATCTATATCCATATAGATAATCATGCCGTAAAAACATACAACCAAGGCAAGCACCTCATGAGTGAATTCAATTCTTCTACATTCGGTGCGGCACACGTATTGCCACTGGACAATGACAGCGGTTATGATCGTTCTATATCCATATCAAGTACACGCATAAGCGCGAACCTCATTCAGGTTCGCGGTGAACTTATTGATACTCGCCAAGATTTTGAAGACCCCGAAAAAACCATTCTTGTACATAACATTGTTGCAAGAATCACCTTTCAATTAAGTGACAACATCATTACTGCTGCTGAATTCGGTTTGCCAAAAATGGCTTTTGAGGGCATGTGCGAAAAACTACCTACCTCAGCAGATGAACTCGTTGGCTTAAATATTTTTAAAAGTTTGAGTTTCAAAATTCGCGCTCTATATGCAGGCCCTCGGTCATGCTTTCACCTATCTTCGTTATTGCAAGCCATGTTACCCTCTTGCTCTCAAGCTCGATGTTGGAACAATGATTTTAAAGAGATGGATGAGAAACTAGCCTCTAACCTGGTTCCCCAAGCTATGGACACCATGTACGAGTCTGTTAAAAATAGTTGCCATGCATGGTCTGCAAAAGATGGAGGCATAACGCAGGATTTTGAAGCGGGAAATTATGCACCTATGCTTGAGAGAACATCACCCAGGCTATTGGGGCGTTGGAAGCAATCACAGGACTAGCGGGTTCCGTAGGAACGGATATGCCAAACAGCAAACTTGGTGCTCATTACCCTACAGTGATGCAGAAGTCGCTACTAGGACATGCTTTCACTTATTGTCTGAAACACTAGGCTGGGCTGTGTAAACTCCTCAATGATGGCCTATTAGAAACCGATAACAATCTCACTACACAGGATTTCAAATCTTTCCTCATCGCGAGGAAAAACTTTGGCAACTACCTTTTTATAAAGTCAAAAAATGGGGCTCGAACAATCAACATGAACCCTAAAATACGTGGCTTAATATGGATACGATCTACATTCAGCTGTTATAAAAATTTAAACTTGGTATAGGAATATAGAGTTAATGGAATTATTTGATCCATACAAAATCACAATATTAGTATCAGGGCTGACAGGATTAATGCTATTTATCCAAATTCTAGTTGCTGATGTCGCTGCAATCAAAGGAAAGCATACACCGGGATATCCTGTTAACCCTGACCATAATAGCTTCTTATTTCGTGCTGCAAGAGTGCATAAAAATACAAATGAAAGTATCGTTATTTTTGTTCTATTTGTATTATTTGGTGTGCTGTCTAATTCAAGTGCTTTCTATCTGAATTTGTTCTCAGCAATCTATTTTGTAAGCAGAATAGCTCATATGTGCTTCTATTATGGTGATTTTAAGTTAGCACGAAGTATCTCATTTGCATTGAGCTTCGCTGGTCTAATTGGTATGTTCGTTACAGGTCTTATGTCGTGAATTGAGAGCTGGTTTCCCAGCTTCAGTTGCTAGCAGTAACTGTATCGCTGTATTTGAGAAACTCACGTTTAAAAAGTCGCAGTTTAACAGTGTCAACGATATTGAATGAACAAGTTTCATTCTCATCTCTACTTATAGAGAGCATCAACAATCTATTTGTGGGTAGTTATATTGGCGTGTATAAACCTAAAAGTGTCACCTTATGATTCCCCTGATTCCGTTAAAAGAAGGTTCAAGGTGGATTAAATTACACAAAGTGAAATATACAATTCTGCAAAAGACATATTTCAAGAAGAATTTCTTGAAGCGCTACAGGAATGCACGTCCATACCTAATACGCGCGTTCGTCTTGTAGTTATCTGCCGTAGGAAGCTATTGTTTCGGAGTAAATTTTGAAATCGATTCTAATTCTAATATTTTTGTTTTTCCCGTTATTTGTACATGCTTATCCGTCCGTCAAGCATGATTTTGTTTTTTATGATGTATACCCAAATGCCAACAACAACCTTAAAAAAGCGATTAATGAAAGCACTCCAATTATTAAAAATGGAAAGAAATACCATGGAAGAACAAATTGGCATGTAAAATGGAATTTCAAATGGAAACGAAGAAATGGTAGGTGTAGAGTCGTTAGTGCAAGTACATCTTTAGATGTGAAATATACTATGCCGAGAATACCGAATGATTATAAAGTAGCTAGCAGCATTAGATACTCTTTTGGGAAATACTATGAGTTACTCTTTGAACATGAAAAGGGGCACAAAAAAACAGGTTTGTTAGCCGCAAAGAAAATAGAAGAGAGTCTACTTTTACTTGGAAATTTTGGGAGCTGTAAAAAGCTAGAAATATTAGCGAATAGAAAAGGGCATGAAATATTAAAGTTATTTCGTAAGCTCGACATAGAATACGATGATAAAACAGGCCATGGAAAACTTGATGGTGTTAATATCAACCATTTTCTATAAATCGGGTAGTCAGAGATCTCTAACCTCCAGCCCCACAATGAAAAACTCTCCATCTATCTCTCAACGAAAACAACCCTTTCTGTTCAAGACATTCTAGTGAAAGCGCTACGTTCATTCCGCTACATCGAATGACGGGTAACGTAGGGCCTACTTGCGGTGAAGACAAATCAACTATCTATAAAGCAAGCAAAGCTTCTGATAAATCGTCCGGTTCTATGTGTGGGTCAGCGGTTTTTTTGATTAATGGAAAGCATTTCCAAAACAATTTTCTATTGCCGCTTGGGGCAATAGGTAATTATATAAATGACTTGGTTCCTCAAGTACAGGTGTGTACGGCTGACGAAGCTCAGTGGGTTAATATTCATGAGGACGAAATCATTCAAAAAATTAAATTTGTGGAGCCTGTTTTCTGGATAACAGCTAGTTTACAGCTTTAAGTTAGATCATATAAGTATCAATAATTAGAGGCGCGCACCGCCTCTAATATCTGTCATTGCTATTGAAAACACGCCGTCTGGCAACTTCTGTATTTATAATTTTTCTTATCGGCCTTACTACTGGAGGGCACTACAAAACGACAAAAGCGAGTGCCGCGATGATAATTTCGAGAGTAAATATTTTCACAAAAAAAGATCTACTTAGATTTATATGTTGATGATATCTAGATCAAGTACCAAGAGTATAGCGCAGAAAGGCAAATAAACCTCCTCGCGCAATACTCTTGCCATTATCACTACCTGCTACAAAACAGGGCAATGCTCTGGCCTGGTAACAACCAACCCAGGCCGATTTAATACATCCAAGTAAGTGCAATCTACTCCAGTGTTCCCTGATAGGTTTAGCGCTCTCAATGCAGTGAACTGCTCTACTCCCCCCAATTCCACAATACCAGTGTCAGACAAATCTAAATTAACTAAAGGGCCTGCGCCCCAGCCCGCTGAAAGGCCTAAATCACTAAACGACGCCAAGGCTATTCCACTAACATTAATTGAGATTAAATCTGTCTGATTTGATAACAACAATTGTAAGTCCGGCAAAGGAATCAATGTATTTTCAGAGATATCCAAGTGAGCCAATCCTGAAAAATTTAACAACCCAAAAATATCCGTCAGATCATTGTTAGATATATTTAGTTTTTTCAACTGAAATACTCCAGGGGCCTGTTCGATATTATTTTCACTGATATTTAAGGTCTGCAACAATACTCCAGCAGTATTAAATTGCGTGATGCCCGTATTGCCAATATCCAACCAAGACAAACGCGGAGATACCGCTAACGTAAAGTCAGTCGTTCCTAACGTTATTCCGTTCAGACCTAGAACCGTTATTTCAGGGTTATTTTGCAGTACCACATCAATATCTGATAATACGATACCGCTGTTATTCCCAACATCTAAGGATCGCAACCCAAACAAGTTATGCAAGGGGGATACATCCGTCAACTGATTACCATAAACATCAATACTGTTTAGGTTCTGATATTGAGACAGCACGGCAATATCAGTTAATTGATTGTCACGCAAACTTACGGCCTCCAAGTTCACAAACCCATCAAGCAAGCTAAGATCGGAGGTATTAGTGCCGCCTAACTCCAATGTTCGCAACACACTTCTCTGTTCATATATCGGATACATTTCATTTAATGTGCCTGATACATTTCCACCATCAGAGCCCCCTCCGACAACATTATTAAGGTATAGAGCCGTCAAACCATTCGCCCCAACCCCAGACAAGACACCGGACAAATCAATCCCAGAATAACCTGATATATCCAATTCTTTGAGAGTAAAGCCTTGCAAGGAAAAATATTGATCCAGCTCTAAATTGGCAATATATAACTTCTCAAGAAACGCCTGGTTCGCACCATAAAACGGCGAATAGAATGTCGTATCAGAGATATTCAGTTCTTTTAAGTACTGGAACGCATTGATTGAAGGATCCATCAAATCCGTAGAGCTAACATCCAATACTCGAATTTGGTGGGCTTTTTGACTAAGGGCCCCCTGCCAATTAAAAAGATTGGACTGCTCTAAGCGTAAGCCTGACAACCGAAGTTCAACAATTGATTCCATATAGCCAATATTATCTAAAGAACTGAGCTTTATATTATTAGACAAATTTAGCTTCTGAATATTCATTGGTAAGTTTGAAACAAAATCATCAGTCAAACGATTGTTAGCAACATTCAGCTCTGTTAATCGGTGAGCGTTAGCAAGATTCAACCATTCAATGTGGTTACCTTCAATTTTAAGCACTTGTAAATCAAGCATCGTACTTACGTCAAAATAACTTAATCCCGTATTTGATACATCAAGGTAGGCTAATTGCGATAATCCACTCCATTGCTGAATACCTTCAATATTAATCAATCCCGCAACACCTAGCCCCTTAATCTCTACCGCATCCAACAAAGGCAATAAATAAGAGGCATCTATAGGGTTATTGGATAAATCTAAAAACTTCCAGCTTCGATACCCTTCATCCCCTAACACAAAGTCAACATCAGAAATGAGATTACCGCTTACATCCAACACAGACAAGTTTGAAAGTAGCGCAAAGGAAGGCACATACTCCAATTTATTATTCGCGATTTCCAAGTGATCAAGAGCTTGATATTTTGAAAGGTTCGGTACGTCCCAATCTTGCAACCCTGTATTACTAAGCTTTAGTTCTTTAATTTCAACAGTGTTAAATTGATCAAGTACTCCAAAGAAATCAAAAGCATTTAGAGGAATATCGTTTAAACCAATAGATTCCAAATATTGATTGTTCATCAATACAGCTTCCAACTCACTTATCATGGTAATAGGGTTACCAGACAAATCAAGATGGCGTAAGTTTTTCTGCTCTAACCCCCACAGATAATTAATGAAATTATTTTCTGCCTTAAGTGTTGTCAAACTTACATAACCAGACATCCAGCCAAAATCATGTACCCCCATATCGCTGACATCAAGGTATTCTAATTTCTTAAAATCACCATTATATGAATCAAGTCCACCTAACCAATAAATATCATTTCGCTTTAGCCCCGCGATATCTAGTGCTAATAAAGAGTCTTTATACTGAATGGCATCTAGTACCTGGGAAACTTCCATTTGAGAATACCCAACATATAGAGAACGAATACTCTCCATAGAAAAAGGGATTTCAGTCAAAAAAGTATGGCTTACATTCAAGGTTTCTAGCTGTAAATCACCTCCCCACACATTGGCCACAGGGTTATGGCTAATATCCAACGAGATCAGGCGAGGAAGCAAGGACACGTCAATATTAACTATGCCCGTGCCTGATATATTAAGAGCATGCAAGTTTGGCAAATCCAGATTAAAATCAGCATCGTAAGCACTCGCCCCGACTAAGTTCAACCCGGAAAGATCCAATTCTTGCAACAATCCAAGTCCAGCAATACTATCCATCAACATTGTTTTATCAGAGATATTTGTTAAGGATAGGTTTAGGCTTTGCAAATTCAGCAGGCTATACAAGAAATCCGCGTTATCAACGTTAGTATTGGTTAACGATAATGAACCCAACCAAACCAAACCGGCGACATCACTACCGTATTCAATAGGATTAAACCCTGCATTAAGCCCCACCAAACCCGCAGGAAGCCCTGCAAGATTCGAAATATCATTGTGGGATATATCAAGATATTCTAGCGTCGGCGACATCAATGCTGCTGGTAGCTCTACGAGGTGAGTGCCCGAGAGGTTTAACCGGATCAATTGCTGAAAGAGCGTCTGATTACTGGTTTGCACTTGAGGTGCTCCCGTCCCTTTCAGCTCTAATTCCATTAATTGAGTATTGTTCTGCTCTAAAGCAGAGAACACATCAATATCAGAAAGATCGATGTCGTTAAGCCTTAAGGTGTGCAGGCCTAGATTGAGCCCAATAATAACTTCAACATTGTTTGGATCAACGTCACTTCCTGAAAGGTCCAACTCCAATAGATTCTCTAAAAACAAGTTTGAGTACCCACCCTTTATATTCCTAGCGATCAAGTGTTCAAGGCCAACGAGCACATTTAACCCAGACAGTTCTAAATCAGTTAAATCACTGACATCGAGATATCGCAAACTTAACTGGTTATCTCCAACAACGTCATACAGACTATAATAGTCTGGCACATCAATTCCAGCTATACCCAGCGTATGGAGCTGCTTTGTGTTACTTAATACATTTTGAACATCATTAAACTGGAGGTCTGTATAACTTACATCAAATGCCTTAAGGTTATTCAACTCGCCAGTGAGAAAATCAAAACCTGTTGAATAACGAAGATATAGTTCTCGCAAGCTTGACGGCATCAAACCTAACTCAAGGTTCTTATTGTTACTCAGGTCCAACACTTCTATATCATCCAACTGATTAAAGTCTGCTGAATCAATATGCGTATCGGCCAATTTAAGTGTTACAAGAGGCAAACCATCAAGCATTGAAAGGTACTGATTTCTGAGATCAATGCCAGATACGTCCAAATAAGATAGATTATTAACGTTCGCTACCTGAGAAAATACTGAGCCCGTATCCGCAATAGGAAGATAAGAAACATCTAAGTGTTTTAACTTATTAAGGTTCGTGAAATCTGGAAGGGTCGTTGAGTAGGTATGCCCGACATCCAAGTATTCAAGATTATGCAATTGATTAGAAAATGTTAAATCAACAATTGGATTGTCATTAATTGACAACTCCTTCAGCCCTGAAAACAAGGCTAAATCGCCAGGAAACGTTATATGGTTTCGCGACAGGTCTAAAGATTCAATTTTTGAAGTGCCTAGACCGAACGAAATCACATCCGAAATATTCTCAAGCCCCAAATTTGCCACGCTAATATTTTTAATTGCAGGGCTATTGGTGATTACTTGGTGAATATCATTGATATCCAATGATATATCCCCAGACACATCCAAATGAGTTAGTGTCGCTACCGAAGACAGGTCACCGACAAATCCGGCATTTCCTGCCAAGAGCAGTTCATGGATATTCTTTGGAAACATCATAGAAGACAAACGCGTACTCGACATATCGAGGTGACGTAACCCATCCAATTCCGCTATTGATGAATCTGCAGCACTATAATCACTACCCTGCACGCTAAGCCATCGCAAATTATTAAATTGATATAGGCTGAGAGGACCTTCTCGATACATCCCGGCAACATCAAGCTTTCTTAAACGCTGAGGTTGCTGAATACTTTGTAACAACGAGTAAGGATCCTGATACCACTGCTCGTTATATAAATCCGACACAATTAACGTTTCAAGCAAAGGCATTGTTGCTAACTTTGATATCAATTCAGTACTTGAGGTCTTAGAGTCGCGGACATTCAACGATTTTATGGCGCGCACGTCGAAGTCGTTCAATGTTACCTGGGTATGGCTAATGTCCAGCTCCCTGAGCCTCAACCACTCCAACCCAGATAAACCATCCGCCCCGAGCACTGGGTTATTACTGACATTTAGACCCTTAAGGTTCGAAAAATACAACCCACTAAACCCACTAAACCCATCAAGCTCCATATCTGAAAGATTTAAATTTATTAGCGTATCGAATTGGTCAAACATTAAGTAACTGTCGCTAACCGTATTTCCTGACATATCAAGATCGGTCAATCCAGAAATAGCAGAAAGCAACCATGTAATCACACCACCATCCAATCGATTATTCGATACGTTTAGTTTTTCCAATCCTACTATTAGCTCTATACCCACTAACTGTTTCAAGTTTAACCCACCAATATCAAGCGAAGTTAAGCCCACAAAATCACCAAATGGGAACTCACCTGACAGTATATTATCAGACACATCAAGCTCTTTTAGTCCGCCCGCTATCGGAGACAGCAATCCATAATCATCAAACCCTGTATCACCAATAGCAAGTAACTCTAGGAACGTTAACTGAGAAAAATCAGGAAAAACATTTATCGAGTTATTGCGAAATGACAAATCAACTAAACCGGGTTGGCTTACCAACGCAGCAACATCATTTAATCGAGTGCTATCGATATTAAGCCCCTTCAATTGAAAGTCAGCAGGCTTACCGCCTCCATCTTCAACAAAAACCCCACCTAAGTCAGACAACGAATCAAGCGGCATATCCGCCAAAAACAACGTCTTTAGCCCTTTATTATTATTAATAACGTCAGCAAGGCTAATTTTATCCAGATTCGGGTTATGAGACACATCCAAAGAAACAAGACTATTTAGCTGAATGATGCCTTCAAGAGATTTTAAAAAATTGCCATTGACGTTTAATACTTCCAAAGACTGTAATTGGATCAACGGCTGCAGGTCTTCTAGTACGTTATTAGCAACATTTAATTCTTTCAGCGTCAAGATTCCAGAGATAACATCAAGATCACGTAACCCCACATTTTCTATTTCCAAAACCTCCAATGGTAAAGAAAACCCTGAAAAGTACATTCCTGTAAGCACAATATCATTTAGCAACAAATGGGAGATGTTTTTATTGTTATCAAGAACATTAATAATTTCCAACTGATCCGAGATGGGATTGCCAGACAAGTCTAAATGTGTAAGCGTTGAAAGCTGCGAGAGGCTCGATACCTGCGTTATCATATTACCGCTCAAATACACCTCTTCCAATCGCGAAGACATGCTGTAACCAAGATTAAGCTCTTCTATATAGTTGTCACTTAAGTCAAGTACTCGCAGATTGTTAAAGAGCTCAATCCCAGCAAAATCCTCAATCTTTTTATCCGCACACCGAACTTCCGTTACCTGTTCATTAAATTGCCAATTATTTTCTTGTGCTGCTAACTCGACGCATTGCTTTAACTCTTCTGGCCAAATCATTGAAGTATTAAGGTCAGTAAAAGTCACATCAACGACCACTTCCGCCGTCACCAGCCCATTCTCATTTTCTGCAGTTAATGTATACGTTGTTTGCTCCATAGGGGACACAAACACTCCAGTATCATCGACTGATAAAACATCATCACTGGGTAAAATCGAAATATTATCCGCACCAACCACCGACCAATGCAGCTCTACGGGTTCTCCTGCCCTAGTATCACCTTGATAAAACCCAAAATCTAAAATTTCAGGTAACGGAGGTGCAGGTATCACTGTCACCGTTAACAATTCCGTGGTTGTTTTTAACGCGTCTTTAATCATCGCGGTTGTGGTCAGGGTATATTCGGTGGTTTCCACTGGCGTTACACTTGCTGTACCAATCAAATCAACATCACCTAACTCTGGCTCGATTACCATGGTGATATCAGTTGCCCCCTCTGCGTAAACCACGCTCCATGACAATGTGGAGGTCTCACCTGCATTAACCGTTTCTGGTTCTGCTGTAAATTCAACCTTAGAGGCAGCATTACAACCGCTCATTAGCGCAATCAATATAAAAACAAAGGATAACTTTCCTGCGGCGCTCCCTGTGACCCGACATACAGCATCCACCAAAGCATTACTAAAGATTTTCTCAAAAAATGTTTCTACAACAAGCGGCCTCATAACTTCTCCCTGAACAACAATGTCAATTTGTGATCATTTTTTATATTTATACGGCTATACAGAAGGGAAAAAACAGAATAAATGATTAACCTATAAGCGACATCTATCGCGTGCCTAATCCCTTAGCATAAAGCAATCATTCATTCTAAACGCATTAGTTCAATTTACAATTACCTTTTTGTTACCGACTGCAATCGTAAACATACCGACCCTAACATCACAAATAATAACCAGCCACTTATTGACCCACCGCCACCAGAAGCCCTAGGACGACTAAACATTGGCTGATGACTATCAACTCTTGCCGACGTTGCCTGCTGTTGTTTGCGTACCTTTCTAGCATTTTGTTCTTTTTCTACGCGTTTCTTATTATTTCTCGTGATGCCTTGCTGCTGAAAAACCTCTTCGCGGACAACTATCATTGACGTTGACTCTGTCACCAATCCATATTCCAACGCCGTTTCAACCATTGCTTGGCTTATATCTGCGTCTTCACCAAAATAATCAATTCGGTTCTGTAGTTGTTCAATTTTTTCGAAAGCCCACAAGCGCTCCAGCTCTGGATTAGTTTCATCAATATCGGGCAATGCGATTGTTGTTTTATACTGTTTATTACCTGCTCCTATTTTTCCTTTCATTGTGACGGTGACATTGCCGGGCTTAAAATAATGCCCCATCACTACGAGCTGCTCTCCTTGATAAAGCGTTTGCAGTTTTTCTGGGGTTATATCCGCTACACCTCCGCCATCAATATGAATCGATACATCTCGAAATGCTTGATGAGTCATTTTATCTACTGCCAACATCAACTGCCCAATAATATCATCTGAATTTGAAATGCTAACGGCAAAACCATTCGAAATATCTGTCATGCTTTGCAACAACGGGCGGTTCGCACTATTACCCATCACAAAGGTAAATAATCGCGTATCGTATCGTTCTAGCAGTTTTAGAAACCCTTTCTTTTCAGTAACACCGACATTTGCAACGCCATCGGTTACCAATATCATTGCGGTAGATCGATCAGAATCCAAACCCTTAAGCCCTTTTTTCATCCCCTCATAAAGATTGGTTCCGCCGTTCGGTCCATGATTTGATAATGATGCAATCATTCGTTCAACATTCGGCTTTGTTGCAGCTAAATACCCACGACTAAGCTCAGTGGCGGAGTTATTAAATAACACCACACGAAACCGATCTTCTGGCCGAAGCTTATCAAGTCCTTGGCGCACTCCTTCCACTAAGGTGGCATACTTGCCTTGCATTGAACCGGATATATCCAATACAAAAATCCAGTCGCCTCCATTATAGATTGGAGCCAAATCATCACCTGGCGTTAATGTCATCATGAAGGTACCTTTGGCTTTACCTGCTTCTCGATAAACTTGCATATCCACGCTTCCTGGCAGGCCGTCTTGTAAACGCCAGTAAACCGCAATGTCTTGATTTAGTTTTATGACTGATGCTGTGGTAGGTATTGAGTTCGTCGAGCTTGCTTTCGTTAATTCATTTATCTGTACGTCATCTAGGCTCCCCCTTTTGTTCTTCAAACGTTCTCCCGTTAAAACTCCACGCTGCTGCGCAACATTCACTAAGGAAACCTCCCACTCTTGGGGGGACAGCTGCTGAATATTAGCCGCAGGGTGTTTTGGTAAACGCATTGCGCCCAAGGGGTAGCCTGATTTTAATCGTAAGTTAAAGCTAAATTTTTCTGATACCGTTTCATTACGCGACCAAAAAGCCAACGCAGCCTCATCCACACCACCATCTTCTAATGGATAAAGATATCGCCCTACACCAAGATCCACATGCACCGCCTGCACATACACCAAGCGGATTCGCACATCACTATGAGCCTTTACAGGAGAGACAGAAATATCAAACGTTTTATAGGCATTTTTTTCTACTAAAGCGACCTCTTGCCCCGCCGCCTTCTGCTGATCATAAATCTTGCGGGCTTTTTGTTTACGCACGACTTCGCCAACAACGGGCAAGCCATCAATCCAATAAGTGAACTCTCCCACTGCTGCTTTTTCAGGTACAGGAAAAGAATACAGAGCATCAAGGTCTTGGTTATGATGATTCCCAAACACCTGTTCTATAGACGTAGTGACGTAACCGCTTTCAATCACAACGTCTACATGATGTTCTTTTATGGTTAATTCTGGTAATTGCGCATTGGTGGGCCGAAGTAACCCAGCAGCATTGGTTAATGAAGCCACCAACATTAAACTCCACACCATGACGATTGCTTGTATTGATTTCATTTATACCACTCTCATTCTTAATGATTATTATGGTAGATGCCTAGACATCACCCGGCCCTCACACGACAAGAGTGCCTGCGAGTGAAGTACAGGAAAAGAACAATGACAAAAGTCGAATACACAGAGACCCCACGTATTGCTAGACAAGACCTTTTAATAAAATGTGAATGGTAAATACATCGTAAACATCAACAACCTTCACTATGTGAAGGAAGTAGCAATTGTGATATTAACCTAACACTGATACGAGAGCGTTAACCACTACGTTATATCGTCCCAATGCATTAACTTCTGTAAAACCACCGATATACTGCCTTTATAAAACAACGCCAAATAGCGTATTGTTAAATATGCTACACTTCCACCCCGATAACTAACAACCTTCACAATAAAACAGCATCCGATATGAGTACGCCAGCCCTCCCTACATTTTCAGTAATAGAAGACAACGAGCTATTCATTGTCATCGATAAATCACCCGGCATTAGCTTTCACTCAGAAAGTGGCGACCCAGGCCTTTTTGAGCACGTTAAAAGTGCGTTATCACTCGATGAATTATACCCCGTCCATCGTCTCGACAAGATAACGTCAGGACTACTGCTATTCGCCAAAACGAAGCAGTCCGCCAGCGACTTATCAGCGCTTTTCCGATTACGTCAAGTCAGTAAATATTATCTAGCAATCTCTGACAAGAAACCGAAAAAGAAACAAGGCTTGATTAAGGGTGACGTGGAAGCCTCTCGTCGAGGAAGCTGGAAACTCTGCAAATCGCGAGAAAACCCTGCCATTACTCAGTTTTTTAGCCATTCAATTAAACCCGGCATGCGTTTATATTTGCTCAAACCCTATACGGGGAAAACGCATCAAATTCGAGTTTCACTCAAAAGCCTTAGCGCCCCCATTGTAGGGGATATGCTTTATCATAACGCATGGGAAGCAAGCAAAGCCGACAGAGGATATTTGCATGCTTATGGGTTATCATTTTCGCTTCATAATAAACACTATGCATTTATTGCCCCGCCCAGTATTGGTTCTCTATTCATAGAAGAAAGTACTCAGAAAGTAATACAAGAACAATACGCCTCTCCCGATACATTGCCCTGGCCTACGTTATAAACGTAGAATTATACATGAACCCTACTTCAAGGTGAGGACACTTCTTACTCATGGCTTTATCATTTCGTCACCGTCACTTTGCCGTCAGCATCGTTTGCCCTATTATCCCGGCAAACGTATCAGCTCTTATCACGTACCTTGAAGCTCTTAACCATTCACTGCATTCACACCCTGCGCAAGAACACCCGTTATTTCACCAGATCAACACTCATCACTTCTGTCGGTGGACAGTGCTACCTGCTAGCACCGGAAAACAAGAAACGTATCCTGCACAGTTATTGTTTGAATCAAATATCGATGAACCTCTTGATCACTACTTAGAACGGTTAATTCAACAAGACAGTACTACATTGACAACCATTTACCAGCACTGCGAAGGGTTTAGCGCGGCCTCAATGAAACGTTATTTATCCGAACACCACATTGCAGCCCCCGTTCATTATCGAGGTGCCCATTGTCACAGCCAACAACAGATTCAAGACGACCAAGCACTTTATAAAGAACTAGAATGCTTCATCAATGAAAAACACAACAATGGATCACTCATAACTTACTTCGACAGTGGCTTAAAAGAACAACTGTGTAAACATCTGAAAATAAATGGTATTAACTGGCCATTTGAAACATCACAAAAACAGCCAAAATCATACTGGCCAGCATTACTTGGAGGTATTGCATTACTCCCGTTTATCGCTCTGCCACTCGGGGTATTCCTTGGCGTATGGTATATCACCTTACGCAAGCATGAAAAATCTGACATACCAGAAATACACAGTGACAATATGGCTGCTAGACACAATCATATTCACCATGTCACTCAAGAAGAGCAGCAAGCGATCCAAAGCCCGATGACTAGCATTGTAGAGATAAAACCCGGCCGATTCCGACTGATAACACTCAAAGTTGTCTTGTGGGCTATCAACCTACTTGCTGATGTCTTTTACAACAAAGGTAAGCTCGGTTCGATTAATACTATCCATTTTGCTCGCTGGCTTATCATCGATAATAACAAACGACTGGTATTTTTATCCAATTACGACGGCAGCTGGGAAAACTACCTCGGTGACTTCATTGACCGGGCGGCCATGGGTTTAACCGCCATCTGGAGTAATACAGAGGGTTTTCCAACAGCAAAAAAACTCGTTCTACAGGGGGCAAAAAATGACATTGCATTTAAAGCCTACGCCCGTAAAAGCCAATTAAAAACGCATTGTTGGTATAGCGCCTACCCTGAACTAACACTACAAAATATTC